>JALYOK010000536.1 GCA_030856925.1 Pseudomonadota bacterium | reverse complement strand
ACGTTGGCCTCCAGGCTTGCCTTTGCCAAACCCATCACGTTGTAATTCGGCACGCAGCGGACCGCTCCTAAATAAGTCAGCGTCACCAACGCTCCCGTGCGGCCGTGCATCATCGGCAACCCGGCCTTGGCGAGCGCCGCCAAACTATAAGCGCTGATGTCATGGGCGATGCGGAAACTCTCGCGGCTGACCGTGTCGAGATAATCGCCGCTCAGCGCTTCGCGCGGCGCGAAGGCGATAGAGTGGACGAGACCATCGAGTCCGTCCCAACGTTGCCGTAGACTTTCGAACAGGCCCTCGATCTCGGTATCGCTGCTGACGTCGCAGGGCAACACGATATCGGTATTGAAGTCGGCGGCGAGTTTGACGACACGATCCCTGACGCCTTCTCCTTGGTAGGTGAAGGCGAGTTCTGCCCCTTCGCGTTGGGCCGCTTGCGCGATGCCGTAAGCGATGGAGCGATTGCTCAAAAGACCGGTGATCAAAATTTTCTTGCCAGCGAGAAAAGCCATGATGTCTCCGAAATCGCACGATTGGCGGAATGATAAACCTAAATGTTCCGCCGTAACTGAGTTTTGTTTGGATGATCCTTGTGGGTGTCGGGTTCGAAGAAATGGCAACGCGTCCCGGCAGAATTGCGTCAGCGCGGGCAATCACATTGAGTCAGATTTGCGAAGGCGATCGTGTGTTAAATTAGCGCACACATGATTCCAAAACGCAGAATGCATTATCGTATAGCCGTGATTTTCGTAAGCGTATGGCTCACGCTCGGCGCTCATGCGGCCGACATGAGCAAGATATTACGCTTGGGCTTTCCGACGGCGGAAACCGGTTTCGATCCGATCGCTGTTTCTGATCTGTATTCCAATACAATTATCGAAGCGATCATCGAGCCGATGTTGGCTTACGATTACCTGGCTCGCCCGGTGAAGTTGATGCCGCTGACTTTGGCCGAAATGCCCCAGATATCGGACAATGGCTCGACCTACACGTTTAAATTGAAACCCGGGATCCTCTTCGCCGACGATCCGGCTTTTAACGGCAAGCGCCGCGAACTGGTGGCTGCCGATTATGCCTACAGCATCCGCCGACTGTTCGATCCGGCGCTTCGGTCGCCATGGTTATTCTTGCTGGACGGCAAAATCGTAGGTATGGACGACGTGGCGGCGAAGGCGAAGACGGCGAACAAATTCGATTACGATGCGCCGGTGGCGGGTTTGGAGGTGGTTGATCGCTACACGTTGCGCATTCACTTGAAAGAGCCCGATTACAACTTGCTCTATATTTTGGCGATGCCGACACTTGGAGCATTGGCGCGCGAGGTGGTGGAGCGATACGGCTCGGATCTGGCAGGTCACCCGGTCGGGACCGGGCCTTATCTGCTAAAAAACTGGATCCGCGGCCACAAGATGGTGTTGGATGCGAGCCCGAGTTTTCGGGCGACCTATTTCGGATCCACGCCAAGCAACGATCCGCTGGATCGACAAATCGCGGCTCGGCTGGCAGGAAAAAAATTACCGATCATCGGCAGAGTCGAGGTGACCGTCATTGAAGAGGCGCAGCCGTTCTGGTTGGCGTTTCTCGGCGGCCAACTGGACTTAAGCGGTATTCCCGTCGAGTTCGTCAATCAAGTGATACCCGGCGGCAAGCTGTCGCCTTCATTAGTGAAAAAAGGAATCAGGCATTATCAGAGCGCTGAACCGGATTTAACCTACACCTTTTTCAACATGGACGATCCTACCGTGGGAGGCTACAGCAAGGAAAAAATCGCGCTGCGCCGCGCCATTTCAACCGCGTACAACACCCCCCAGGAGATCCAGGTCATCCGCAAGAATCAAGCGGTTCAAGCCCAATCACCGGTTGCGCCCGGCGTAGCGGGTTACGACCCGCGCTTTCGCACCGACCTCAACGAATACAATCCAGCGAAGGCCCGGGCGCTGCTCGATCATTTTGGCTACCAGGATCGCGATGGCGATGGCTACCGCGAGTTGCCCGACGGCAAACCGTTGCAGATCGAACAGGCCTCGGTCGTCGGCGGAGACAATCGTCAATTCGACGAGCTTTGGCGGCGCAATATGGAAGCCATCGGCATCAGGATGACGTTCAAGAAAGGCAAATGGCCGGACCTGGTAAAGGCCTCCAAGCTAGGCAAGCTGCAGATGTGGGGGGCGGCGTGGATTGCCGACTATCCCGATGGCGAAAATTATCTGCAGTTGTTGTATGGGAAAAATGAAGACGCAAATAATGCGCGCTTTAAACTGGCCGCTTATGACCGGCTTTACGAGCGAGTCAAACGCATGCCCGACTCGCCGGAGCGCACTAAGCTGTATCAGGAAATGGCGAAACTGGTTCTGGTTTACGCGCCGTGGAAGTTGGGCGTTCATCGCGTCGCCAATTCCGTCGCCCAGCCGTGGGTATCGTCGCTCAAGCGCCATCCCATAATGCATGCGCCTTGGAAGTATCTCGATATTGATCTCGCGAAAAGGCATACCAGGCAGTGAGGAACAATAACCTTCCCACTTTGACAGTTAGAAGGCGGAGATGGCCACAATGACCGCCTATTTAATACGCCGGCTGTGGCAGATGATCCCCACTATGCTCGGCGTGATGCTGTTGGTGTTCATGCTTTTCAACACCTTTGCCGGCGATCCGGCGCAAGTCCTTGCCGGCAAAATTTCTAATAAAGCGGAAATCGAAAATATCCGCAAACAACTCGGCGTCGACGAACCCTATTGGAAGCAAATGGCGATTTTCGCCAAGCAAGTAGTGACGGCCGATTTCGGCCGCAGTTGGTCGACCAAAGAGCCGGTGTCGGAGATCTTCGCCAAGCGCATCGGCCCCAGTCTCACCATTATGATCCCAATATTGGTCATCGAAATGTTCCTATGCGTTGCGTTGGCGATGGCGGTGGCCTATTGGCGCGGTGGCTTGACGGACCGGCTAGTGATGATTATTTGCACGGTCGCGATGTCGATTAGTTTCCTGGCCTATATCATCGCCGGGCAGTATTTCCTCGGCTATCGCACTGAACTTTTTCCGGTGCAGGGTTGGAGCGATAATTTGCTTACGAATCTAGCCACTTACGCGCCGCTGCCCGTTTTGCTGGCTGTCTTGGTCGGCTTGGGGCCGGGCATTCGATTCTACCGCTCGGTATTTTTGGACGAAATCAGTCACGATTACGTTCGTACCGCTCGCGCCAAGGGCTTGCCGGAAAGCACAGTGCTGTTCAAACACGTGCTGCGAAACGCCATGATTCCGATCATCACCAATGTCGCTATGTCGCTGCCTTCGCTGATCTTCGGCGCCTTCTTGCTGGAGAAATTTTTCTCCATTCCCGGCCTCGGCCGCGAAGTGATAAACGCGGTGGACAAGAGCGATTTTCCCATCGTCAAAGCCGTCACGATTTATCTCGCGTTTGCGACGATGGTGTTCAATCTGTTGGCGGACGTGCTCTACCGCGTCGCCGATCCCCGCGTCGAATTCAAATGAGCGCCGTATTAGATCGGCTTGAGAGGCAATACCAGAGCGGTTCTTC
>JALYOK010000022.1 GCA_030856925.1 Pseudomonadota bacterium | reverse complement strand
GTTCCATATTATCGACCAGCGTCGCGCGCGCTAAAAGCCAATAAACCTTTTTCCCGCCGTGCTTCGCTGCGTCGGGCATATATCCTCTACCGAACCCGACGGATCACTTCGAACGTCAGTACGTTCGTCGTGCTTAAGCCGCATCCCGATCGACTTGATCCGAGAAATTCGTGATATTCACCTCGCCCTCCGGAAACTTTGCCACGATTTGCAAATCGCCGCCCATGGCGCGGATATATTCCCGCAACGTGCTGATGTACATATCGGTGCGATGCTCGATCTTCGAAATCGCCGCTTGATTTACCCGCAACACCTCAGCCAGTTTTACCTGGGATAAATCGCGCGCCTTACGTAATTCATGTAACGGCATATCCGCCATTAATTGACGAAACAGTACCTCGGATTGGGCACGGGAAACGGGCGACATCTGCTTGCGTAGTGTGCTAAATTTCTTACTCATCGATTAGACCTTCCTTTATCAACAGCGCTAAGTGCACATCGTATATACGATCCGCTACCGGTACGTAGATCTGATACCAACGGTCATTACCCGTCTTTTCGCCGCCGATCAGTAGAATCGCCGTGCGGCGCGGATCGAACGCATTCAGCACCCGAAAGGGCCACCTCCATGTTGTATACGCAGCTCACGCATATGCCCATGCTTCGAGCCCGCTATGCCGGAACTGTGCGGGAACGGCAACTGTGGTCCGAAATGTTCAACCAATTGGATGGACGCATCAATGGATGCTTGTTCGGATTCGCTGAGACTTTCCCACCAATCTCCAAACGCGTCGCTGTACTCGACTTCCCACATAGGGTAATTATAAATACAAAGGAATATTCCATCAAGAGATTATTTGATCGATTGCTTGGTAGCGCCTAACAGCTTGCCGGAGTTAAATGATTGAAGCGAATGGTCCTGAAAAAGTACAGATTACCCATGACAGCCCGTCATTGAAAACGCGCCTAGGACGCAGTCACTAAAGCGCGTTGCTACCGCGCGTTACATTTTCTCTGCGCTTGCGAGTCAAAGCAAACGAAAAAAAGTATACTCATGCTGCGTAGCACCAATTTGGTCTGATGCGTTATCCTCTACCAACAACTCATTATGAATCCTATACGCAGCATCCTCATCGCAAACCGCAGTGAGATTTCTATCCGTGTTATGCGCGCTGCCGCCGAGATGGGCATCCGCACCGTGGCGATATATTCCAATGAAGACCGCTTTGCTCTGCACCGTTTCAAGGCAGACGAGAGCTATCTGGTCGGCGCGGGTAAGAAGCCGATCCAGGCCTATTTGGATATTGATCACATCATCCGCATCGCCAAAGAAGCGCAGGTCGATGCCATTCATCCGGGCTACGGATTTCTCTCGGAGAATCCGGATTTCGCCGAGGCGTGCAAACACAACGGCATTACCTTCGTCGGCCCTGAGCCAAGCGTGATGCGCCTGTTAGGCAATAAGGTCGCCGCACGCGAACTGGCGCAGAAGGCCGGTATTGCGGTCGTGCCGGCGACGAGCGCGTTACCGCAGGACTTAGCGCAAGCAAAAATACTTGCAGACAAGATCGGCTATCCCTTGATGCTGAAGGCGAGCTGGGGCGGCGGCGGACGCGGAATGCGGGTGATCGAATCGGCGCAAGATCTCACCGAATTGTTGGACGTGGCGCGGCGGGAAGCGAAGGCCGCCTTTGGTAACGACGAAATGTATCTGGAAAAATTGGTGCGCCGCGCGCGCCATGTCGAGGTGCAGATCCTCGGCGATACTCACGGCAATTTGATTCATCTGTTCGAGCGCGATTGCTCGGTTCAGCGGCGCAACCAAAAGGTCGTCGAGCGAGCGCCCGCGCCTTATTTGAGTGACGCGCAACGTTCGGCCGTGTGCGAATCGGCTTTGAAGCTCGCACGCGCGGCGGACTATACCCACGCCGGCACCGTTGAGTTTTTGATGGATGTCGATAGCGGCGAATTTTATTTTATCGAAGTCAATCCGCGCATCCAAGTCGAGCACACAGTCACCGAGCAAGTGACCGGCGTCGACCTTGTGAAATCGCAGATACGAGTCAGCGAAGGCGCCCGCATTGGCGCCCCAAATTCACACCTGCCGCGCCAAGCGGAAGTGCGCTTGAACGGCCATGCGCTGCAATGCCGCGTGACCACAGAGGACCCGGAGAACAATTTTACGCCGGACTACGGCCGCATCCTCGCCTACCGCAGTGCGGCGGGTTTCGGCATTCGCCTCGACGCCGGCACGGCTTACGGCGGCGCGGTCATCACGCCGTTCTACGATTCGCTGCTGGTGAAAGTCACCGCGTGGGGCAACAGCAGTGACGAAGCCATCGCTCGCATGGATCGCGCGCTGCGTGAGTTTCGCATTCGCGGCGTGGCGAGCAATCTCCAATTTCTGGAGAACGTTATTCGCCATCCGCAGTTCGTCGCCGGTACGTGCATCACGCGCTTCATCGACGATACGCCGGAACTGTTTCATATCACGCCGCGACGCGACCGTGCGACCAAGTTGTTGCGCTTTCTGGGCAACGTGGTCGTCAATGGCAATCCGGAAATGAAAGGGCGTAAAGCGCCAGAAGGCGCCATTGCCGCAGCGGCATTGCCGCGCTTCGATTTGACCCTGCCGATTCCGGCGGGTACCCGCGATAAGCTCAAGCAGCTCGGCGCTGAGCAATTTGCGCTATGGATGAAAAACGAAAAGCAAGTTTTGCTGACCGACACGTCAATGCGCGATGCGCACCAATCGCTATTCGCCACCCGCATGCGTACCCGCGACATGTTGCCCATTGCGCCCTATTACGCGCGGCTGGCGCCGGAACTATTTTCGCTCGAGTGCTGGGGCGGCGCAACCTTCGACGTCGCAATGCGCTTCTTGAAGGAGGATCCGTGGGAACGGCTCGGCCAGTTGCGTGCGGCGATTCCTAACATCGCGTTCCAAATGTTGCTGCGTGCATCCAACGCGGTGGGCTACACCAATTACCCCGATAACGTGGTGCGCTATTTTGTGCAGCAAGCCGCGAAAGAAGGTATCGATATTTTCCGGGTATTCGATTCGCTGAATTGGGTGGAAAACATGCGGGTGGCAATCGACGCCGTGGTCGAGAGCGGCGCATTGTGCGAAGGCACGATCTGCTATACCGGCGACTTATTCAACCAATCGCGTGCGAAATATAACCTCAAGTATTATGTCGATATGGCGAAAGCCTTGGAAAAAGCCGGCGCCCACGTGCTTGGCATCAAAGATATGGCGGGTGTATGTCGACCGCGCGCGGCGCATGCGCTGGTCAAGGCGCTAAAAGAAGAGATCGGCCTGCCCATCCACTTCCATACCCATGACACCAGCGGCATCGCCGCCGCGAGCGTACTGACGGCCATCGACGCGGGGGTAGATGCCGTGGACGGCGCCATGGACTCTATGAGCGGTCTCACTTCGCAGCCGAACCTCGGCTCGATCGTTGCGGCACTGCAGGGATCGGGACGTGATCCTAACATCGACCTCGATTCACTCAAGGCATTGTCGCATTATTGGGAAGGCGTGCGCCGTTACTATCAGCCGTTCGAAGCGGACATGCGGGCCGGCACGTCGGATGTCTACCTACACGAAATGCCCGGTGGTCAATACACCAACCTGCGCGAACAGGCGCGCGCCATGGGCTTGGAACATCGCTGGCCGGAAGTCGCGTCAGCCTATGCCGTGGTAAACCTTCTGTTCGGTGACATCGTCAAAGTCACCCCGACATCCAAAGTTGTGGGGGATATGGCGCTGTTCATGGTGGCGAATGATTTGTCGGCCGAAGCGGTCCTCGATCCGGAACGCGACGTGGTGTTTCCCGACTCTGTTGTGTCGATGTTCAAGGGTGAACTCGGTTTTCCGGCGGATGGATTTCCGAAGGCGCTGACCAAGAAAATCCTCAAAGGCGAGACGCCCCTGAAAGGACGCGCCGGCAAATTTTTGCCTGCCGCCGATCTGGTAGCTACGCGGGAGGAGGCAGAAAAACTCATCGGCCACAAAATCAACGAGCGCGACCTCGCGTCTTACCTCATGTATCCTAAAGTGTTTCGCGACTACGCCGCCCATATTCAAGAGTACGGCGACGTCTCGGTGCTGCCGACCAGCGCGTTCTTCTACGGCCTCAAGGATCGCGAAGAGATTGCGGTCGACATCGATCGCGGCAAGACGCTGATGATCCGCCTTCAAGGCAATGCCGAGTTGGATGAAGAAGGCTACGCTCGATTGTTCTTCGAGCTGAACGGTCAGTCTCGGGTGGTGCGCGTGCACAAGGCGGGATTGGCGATTACGCCGAAGCAAACGCCAAAAGCGGATGCAGGTAACCCCCATCATCTCGGCGCCCCGATGTCAGGCAGCATTGTCACTGTTGCCGTGACAGCAGGCCAGCAAGTTAAAAAAGGCGATCCGCTGGTGTCCATCGAAGCAATGAAGATGGAAAGCATGCTGCGCGCGGAACAAGACGGCACTATCAAAGCCATCCATGTGAAGCCGGGGGATACCGTCGCCGCAAAAGATCTGTTGTTGGAAGTCGCGGGAGTTTAATTCTGACTGACGTTTTGCCTTTTGAAAGGCGCGTGCATTGGAAAGCAACAAGGCCCGAGCGCGTAAAACGGTTAACTGCCGTTTCGTGGCTTAATACGTACAGCATCGTCGGCAAGATACGCTCTCAACCTCTCGTGCCTTACGCGTCGATCCCCTCCAAACGGTAAAAGGTTCAAAAGGTTCGATGAATTTTTGCGATTTGCAAACCCGCTCTATATTTGCGGATCAGAATGCGGCATGCTACCGGACGACCAGATCGGCCGGAAAGCGGCCACGCGCCGGTCAACAAACTTTGGAGTAACGGATGCCTACACCGCCCGAGACGCGCAGCATGGCCCTCTTCTGCGACTTCGAGAACATCGCCTTGGGCGTGCGCGAAGCCAACTACTCGCTGTTCGACATTACCAAAGTCCTTGAACGCCTGTTGCTCAAGGGCAGCATCGTGGTTAAGAAGGCGTATTGCGACTGGGAACGCTACAAAGATTTCAAGGCGGGAATGCACCAGGCGTCCTTCGAACTGATCGAAATTCCTCACGTCCGGCAGTCAGGCAAGAACTCGGCCGACATCCGTATGGTGGTTGATGCGCTCGACCTGTGCTACACCAAGTCGCATGTCGATACATTCGTTATCATTAGCGGCGATTCCGATTTTTCGCCACTGGTGAGTAAGCTCAGAGAGAATAACAAAACGGTGATCGGCGTCGGTGTCAAGAAGTCCACCTCCGACCTGCTGATGGCCAATTGCGACGAGTTTATCTATTACGACGACCTGGTGCGAGAAGAGAAAAAGCCTCGCGCCCCGGCCAACAAGTCGCCGAAAGCTGCCGGCAAACCCTCGCGCGCCACCCATAAGCAAGAAACAGAGGAAGACACTAAAAAGCGGCAGGCGTTCGACCTGGTTTTAAGCACCGTCGAGGCCTTAACCGCGGAGCGGGGCGAAGAGGAGAAAGTATGGGGCTCGCTGGTTAAGCAGACGCTGAAGCGGCGCAATCCCGGCTTCAGCGAGAGCTACTACGGCTTCCGCTCCTTCGGCAAGCTCCTCGAAGAGGCCCAGGCTCGCGGCGTGCTTAAACTGGAACTGGACGAGAAGTCCGGCGGCTATATTGTCAGGAGCGTTGCGCCGGAAGCGTAGTAGGTGCGAGGATGTAACCCCATGGGCATCGGCGGAGTGCGCTTCGCTGCGCCGCATAGAAATGATATCTAACGAGATATTTTTTGTGGATAACGCAGTTCTACGACTAAATCAGGCTGATTCAGAGCTTTCCTGATGAGAGACAGCGATCCATCCTCCACTACGGCCCTAGTTCATACACCACTCTACCGGCTGCATCTCGAACTTGGCGCCAAGATGGTTCCATTCGCCGGTTATGCGATGCCCGTTCACTATCCGGCTGGTATCCTCAAGGAACATCTCCATACTCGCACGGGTGCAGGGCTGTTCGACGTGTCGCACATGGGGCAAATACAGGTCTCCGGAAATGACGCCGCGCGCGCATTGGAATCGCTGATGCCCATGGATTTATGCAGCCTTGAACTCAATCGGCAACGCTACGCGCTGCTGACCAACGATGCCGGCGGCATTCGCGACGATCTCATGATCACCCGTTCGGCCGAGGGTTTTTTCCTTGTAGTCAACGCTTCTTGCAAAGAGCAGGACTTTGCGTATCTGTGCGAACGCATCGCCGCCGTCTGCACCGTTAAGGAACGTACCGATCTGGCTTTGCTGGCATTACAGGGTCCGGCTGCGGCCCGAGTCATGACTCGCTTTGCGCCGGCGGCTACCCGCCTGAATTTCATGACTGCAGCCCAAATGGACGTTGTCGGCGTCCGCTGTCTCATCAGCCGCTCCGGCTACAGCGGCGAAGACGGCTTTGAGATTTCCGTGCCCAATACCCATGCTGAAACGCTGGCCCGCTCCTTGCTCGAGCAAGCCGAGGTGGCAACCGTCGGACTGGGTGCCCGAGACACGCTGCGGTTGGAGGCCGGGTTATGCCTTTACG
>JALYOK010000532.1 GCA_030856925.1 Pseudomonadota bacterium | reverse complement strand
GCGTTGGCCTGCGTCCCACCCCCGGACGGGTGCGCGAAACCTTGTTCAATTGGCTCGGTCAAGGCCTCGACGGCAAATCCTGTCTGGACTTATTTGCAGGCAGCGGCGCCTTGTGATTCGAGGCATTGTCCCGCGGCGCGGCGCACGTGGTGATGGTGGAACAATCGCCGCCCGTTGCCCGCGCGCTCGCCGAAAACGCGCAGCGCCTCAGCGCCGAATCGGCCGCCATTGCGAATGCCGATGCCCTGCAATATTTGCGTGGTCCAAAGCGACGCTTTGACATCGTATTCCTTGATCCTCCCTTCAATCAGTTCATACTTCCCGCTGTTTTGGCGTTGTTGCCACCTTGGCTCGCGCCGGACGCTCGTGTGTATCTGGAATGTGAACCACGCTTCGAACCTGGCATCGACTGGAAAATCCTCAAACAAAGCCGTGCGGGTCAAGTAAAATTCCAACTGATGACGCCTGATACGCCGGAGGGAAATTAATTGGCAAAAGCTGTATATCCCGGGACGTTCGATCCGCTCACACTTGGTCACGAGGATTTGGTGAAGCGGGCGGCGGTTTTGTTCGACGAAGTGATCTTGGCGATCGCCGAAAGCACTGCCAAGCGACCCTTGTTTTCACTCGACGAGCGGGTCTATATCGCCACGGAGATGCTCAAGCCTGTCAAGAATATCAAAGTGGTCCGCTTCAGTGGATTGTTAACCGATTTTTTAAAGCAGCACGGCGCAAATGTGATTCTGCGGGGCCTACGCGCCGTGTCGGATTTCGAATACGAATTCCAAATGGCCGGCATGAACCGCAAGCTCTTGCCCAATATTGAAACGGTTTTTATGACTCCCTCCGACGATTACATGTTTGTATCCGCGACCATCGTGCGGGAAATCGCCACCCTGGGCGGCGATGTGAGCCAGTTCGTCAGTCCCCTCGTGGTGCAACGGCTCAACGACAAAATCAAGAAATAACATGGCCCTCCTTATTACTGATCAATGTATCAACTGCGATGTCTGCGAGCCGGAATGCCCGAACGCCGCGATCTATCAAGGCGTTGAGTTCTACGAAATCAATCCGAAACTCTGCACCGAATGCGTCGGCCATTTCGAGCGGCCGCAATGCGTGGAAGTGTGTCCGGTCGCGTGCATCATTCCTGACCCGGACGTACAAGAGAGCAAACAAATGCTGCACGAAAAATATCTGCAACTTACCGAAGCTGACATCAAGAAGTGGTCTGGCGCCGCATAATGCGTGCGCCTGGAGATTCCGCCGCGCCCCGAAATTGAAGTGTTGAATTGGAAATGGAATTGCGGGATATTTGGCGACGATTCCTGGGCCGGTCGCTGTACGACGCCGTAATCATCGGCGCGGCTGTGCTGGCGCTGTTGTTTGCGGTGTTCTGGGCGACATACAAATTCATGCGGCCGGCACCGCCGGATCACGTCACCATCGTCACGGGACCCGCTGACGGCGCGTATCAGATTTACGCCGCACGTTATAAGGATTTCTTTGCACGCAGCGGTATAAATCTCAAAGTCGAAGCCTCAGCCGGCGCATCGGAAAATCTGCAACGATTGTTGGATCGAAATGAAGACGTCGATATCGGTTTTTTGCAAAGCGGGGTCGCGCTCGGCAAGGAAACCGAAGGCTTAGTGTCTCTCGGTGTGATTTATCCAGAGCCGCTGTGGCTGTTTCACCCAAAAGATTTGAGGCTCCCCGATCTCGAAAAACTTAAGGGCAAACGCGTGGCCATTGGCCCGGAGGGTAGCGGCGCCCGCCTGCTTGCCCTGGAGTTATTGCGCGCCCATGGCGTCGCGGATGAGCCGACCATTCTCTCGCCTCTGGGCGGCACGGACGCCGCGCAGGCATTGTTGAATAAAAAAGTCGATGCGGTATTCATCGTAGGTCCGGCGCAATCGAGCGCCGTGTGGACCATGTTATATACACCGGACGTAGAGATGTTCAACTTCACGCACGCCGAAGCTTACGTACGCCGTTTTCCCTACTTATCGGTGTTGACTTTGCCGCGGGGAACGATCGATCTGCCGCAGAATATCCCACCGAAAGATATCAGCTTGGTCGCACCGAGCACGACGTTAGTGGCGCGCGACGATTTTCATCCGGCGCTGATCGATTTGACCTTGCAAGCGCTCAGTACGAACCACGGCGGGGCCGGCTTATTTGCGCGCGCCGGCCAATTCCCGACGCCGAATGGCGTCGAGATTCCACTCTCGCGCGAGGCGGAGCGCTACTACAAAAGCGGAAAGCCGTTCCTGCAACGCTATTTGCCGTTCTGGGCGGCGACTCTGGTTGATCGCCTCATCTTCATGCTATTGCCCATCGTGGCAGTTCTCTTCCCGCTGTTTCGCGTGGCGCCGTTTCTATATTCGTGGCGCATACGCCGCCGTATCTTCCGCTATTACGGTGAACTCAAAATCATCGAACTCGAGGCCCAGCAAAAACCCGACAGTAAGTCGCGCCGCGAGTGGCTCGACGAGATCGATCGCGTCGAGCGCGCTGCCCATCGCATACCGACCCCATTGGCCTTCGCCGATCAGGTTTACACCCTGCGCCAGCATGTGCATATGGTCCGTAAGGCATTGCTGCACCAGTTCTCCGAAGGCGCTAAGTCGGATACTGTGTTATTGACCGTTAAGTAATTTGACGCGTTGTCCCTCACTGACACCCTTCTCCCATGGGGAGAAGGGTGTCAGTGCCCTCTTCCTCCCTTCGGCAGGCTCAGGGCAGGCCGGGAGAGGGTGAGGGGCGGGCGCAACAAAGATTACTACGATCGCAACACCAACTTCACACCGTTTTCGTTAGAAACGTAACCGCGCCACGAGGCAGATCCAGCTTGCCTTGCAGAGCATGCATTGCCACGAGCCAGTATCCATGCGGCTTCTGGCGAGGGAGTCCCCACACCGATCATTAACTAGCCGTTCATTTGCTATCGCTGTTAAACTCCCGATCATGTATCGCAGGCTCGCCGTCGTGTTTTTGCTGCTTCTCGTGCCGCTCCAGCTTTCTTGGGCGGCTGTCACTGCTTATTGTGAGCATGAAACCAAGGCCGCATCTCACCACATCGGCCATCACGAACATAAGCATCAAGCCGATCAATCAAATACCCATGACGACCCTGCTAGCGGGTCTAAATCCAGTAACTTCGATGCGGATTGCGGGATTTGTCATGCCGGTTGCTCGATGGCGCTATGTGGTGAAATTGCGGCCGCAGATTTCGCCGGCACTAATGTTGTGTTCGCACGCCCACCTACGTTTCACCTCACGTTAATTTCTTCAAAGCCAGAACGTCCAAAATGGCTCGGCCTCGCTTGATCGGCGAGGCGGCATCTCCATCTAGTACTCGTTAGTATTCTTGCGTCGTTGACGCATGCCTCTCGCCGAATTCTTTGTTTCGTCCTTGTAAAGGGATCAACTATGGAGAATTCGATGCGTCTATTCGCATTTGCCAAGATTTTCAAGCCGCTTGGGGTGGCAGCACTGCTTATCAATCCCGGGTTCGCGCAGGTTATCGGCACGTCACCCAGCGCGGACAAAGCGCGCGGCGTCGTGGAAGAGCCGTCGGTGATGACGCTGCGCGCCGCGGAGAATTTAGCTTTGACGTCGAACGCCGATCTTGGGGTGGCAGCTCGCGAGCTGGAAGCCACGGAAGGAGCTGTCATTCAGGGCGCGGCCCGGCCGAATCCAGGATTGGCGTTCTTGTTAGAAGATACCCGCAAGGCCACCCGCACCACGACGCTCCAGCTCAATCAACCGATCGAGTTGGGTGGCAAACGCTCTGCCCGCCTGGACGCGGCTGAACGCGGGCGCGACATTGCCGCGGTCGAACTCGACGTTCGCCGCGCGGAGATTCGCGCCATTGTCACAGCCAACTTCTTTGGCGTGTTGTCGGCGCAAGAGCGCGTTCGGCTCGCCCAAGACGTTGCAAATCTTGCGAAACGCGCGACGGAAGTGGCCGTCAGGCGCGTGGCCTCGGGCAAAGTGCCCCCTCTCGAGGAAACCAAAGCGCGCGTCGCCGAAGCGAATGTACGCATCGATTTGGCGCTTGCTCAAAGCGAGCTGCGCACTGCGCGTCAACAACTCGCGTCGACCTGGGGTAATCCCTCGCCGCGTTTCGAACGGGTGGATGGACGTCTCGAGCCACTGCCATCGTTACCTTCCTCCGAAAGCATAAACGCACGGCTAGCGGAGTCACCGCACCTCAAACGAGCGAAGATTGAAATACAACGTCGAAAGTCGCTCGCCGACCTGGAGCGTGCTAAGCGAACGCCTGACCTGACCGTCAGCCTCGGCGCGATACGCTCGGAGGAACTGGGTCGTAATCAACTCCTGCTTGGTGTGTCGATCCCTATCCCGGTATTGGACAGCAATCGCGGGAACCAACTCGAAGCGTTGAAGCGCACCGACAAGGCCCGCGATGAACTGGCGGCCACTCAAATTCGGCTGACGAGCGAAGTCCGGCAAGCCTATGAACGCCTAAGGGCCGCTCGCAACGAAGTGGAAACCCTGCAGCGAGACGTGTTGCCCGGTGCGCAACGCGCCTACGACGTAGCAATCAAGGGCTTCGAATTGGGCAAGTTTAACTTCCTCGAGGTGCTCGATGCCCAACGTACTCTATTCCAGGCCAGATCTCAAAACCTGCGCGCGGTTGCGGAAGCACACCGGGCCGGCGCCGAGATCGATCTTCTTCTGGCTGACACGACAACGTTTAGCACGTCACCTGCTGCCAAACCCTAGGAGTTTGAATATGAAGTTCGATGTGACGAAAAGGCCGATGCTCGCAAAATGGCCACTGCTGATCGCTTTGTTATTGATTGTCGGCGCGGCGGTGACCGGATGGATTTTCGCTTCGGGCAAAGCTGAGCCGGAAGGAGCGGAACAGCGTGGCCATGCGGAAGACAAAGGCCATCCCGATAAAAAGCCCCATGACGAGCAAGCGAAAGACGCGCACGGCGACGACGAAGGTCATGCCGGAGAAAAAGAAGCAAAAGAATCCCGTGTCACCATGACCGATGCGCAACTCAAGCAAAGCGGCGTGGTAATCGCTACGGCCGGTCCGGCGCGCATCGGCAGTGCATTGAAATTAATCGGAGAGATCCGTCTAAACGAAGATCGCACCGTGCACATCGTGCCGCGGCTGACGGGTTTGGTTGAGGCAGTGTCGTCGAGTGCGGGCGATCGGGTGCGTAAGGGTCAACTCCTCGCGGTGATTTCCAGCCAGTCCCTGGCCGACCAGCGCAGTGACTTACTGGCGGCGCAAAAACGGCTCGCCATGGCGCGCATTACGCTTGAGCGTGAAAAAAAACTGTGGGAAGAAAAGATCTCCGCCGAGCAAGACTATCAGCAAGCCCGGCAAGCAGCATCGGAAGCCGAGATTGCCATGCAAAGCGCAAAGCAGAAGCTGGCTTCGTTGGGTAGGAGTTCAGTGCCCGGCGGCAATTTGACACGTTATGAAATCCGCTCTCCTATCGATGGGATAGTCACCGCGAAGGACATCTCCGTAGGGGAGGTGTTGAAGGAAGACAGCAATATTTTTGTGGTCGCCGATCTCGCAACCGTCTGG
>JALYOK010000514.1 GCA_030856925.1 Pseudomonadota bacterium | reverse complement strand
GAATTCCCCCTATGTGGCTGGCGATCACGGCTTTGCCGCAACTCATGGCTTCCGCGATGGTAATACCGAACGCTTCGTCCCCTATACTCGGAAAAATGCCGATGTCCGACGCTGCATAAAAGCCGGGCAGAGATTGATGCGGTACGGCCGCGTGAAAAACGATCCGCTCAACCACGCCGAGTTGTATTGCGCGCGTTCTAAGTGTGCTAACACTAGGACCGTTTCCAACCAAGAGTAATTTCACAGGAATACCGGCCAGCTCGGGGTGCGCCAGCGCTTCGATTGCGTAGGTCAATCCCTTCCAACCGACAATCCGACCGGCGTAAGCAAAGACAATGTCATCCTTCACTAGTCCCAGAGTCTCTCGAAGAATTGAACCGTTTCCGGGTTTGAATATAGTCGTATCAACACCATTGAACATCACCTTCGGAAAGCGCCGGTACCGCGTTTGAATCTGCCAAGCATTGAAGTGGCTACAGGCCAGCCAAGCGTCAATGTGCGGCGCGAAGTATCGATCGAGTGCGACGAAGTCCGTTCCGCCGCTCATGAAGGCAAACCGCGTACGAGTATTCTTCCCTATAATCCGGGGCCAGAAAAAATCAAAGGGTTTGGTTAGAATGATCCAGTCAAACTGTTCCTGTTGAACGGAGCGGCGGGCGTAGTAGGCGAAAGACAGCCTCTCCGCCAATTTGCGAAAACGATTACCAAAATTTGGAAAGCGGCTGCGCGCGATGTAAGGGAACGTCAATCGCCGAACGCCGTCTGGGTATTCACGACGCTCCGCGCTCGATCCGCCCACGACTGTCACATCATGGCCCTTCGACGTAATAACTTGGGCAAGGCTCCACACCGCGGTCTGGATGCCCCCATAGGAAGTCGTAGTCGTAACATCGATGAAAGCGATCTTCGCCATTTGCTAGAGTGCACTTCGCAACCGGTGATACAGCGACCCCATTATTGGACGTGAATAAAGAAACAAGCGAGTGGCCAACCAGTTTGCCGGAAGGTCTTTAGCGACGAACCTGCCAATATGATTGGGCGCCGTCGTGCGCGTGTTGACGTGTTGCAAAGTCGTATATTGCGCAACGAATCCTAAACGAGTAGCCGCCGTTTGATACGCGGCGTCCAAGTAACCCTGGGGCCAGCAAAGATGATTTGATTGTTTGCCGAGGCGCGCGAGTAGTGTTTGCTGTGAGTGTAAGAGGTCTTGATCGAGCTCTTTTGTTCGTTGTTCAGCATCCGGTATCAGCTTGTCCCAACGAGTATGGGTGTGGGTGTGGCTATGGACTTCGATTGTGCCATCGTCGGACATCTGCTGAACTTCGGACCACCGCAACATGACCTCGTCCGCTCGCCCCGCCGCGATCACTTGCTTACACGCGCTGTGGTTGGGACAGGTCGGCAACGCGGTGCTTGCGCCAACGTGGTTGCGGGGCCTGCCGTCCGACAGCCATCCTGTTACGCAAAAGATAACGGCATGCAATCCGAGGGATCGTAACGTCGGATAGGCATATACATAGTTATCGAGATAGCCATCGTCGAATGTGATCAATACGCTGTTCGAGGGCGCCGGGTACGAACCCTGCAAGAATCCTAGAAACTGATCCGCCGTCAAAGTGGTGTAGCCCGCGCGCGCCAGATAACCCATGTGGTCGGTAAACGTTCCCGGCGATACGGTCACTAAGCCGGGATTCGGGCTCACATGGTGATACATCAATACCGGCACTGCCTGAGCATGCTGACTCATTGAGGCAGTATCCTGTTGGCGCAAAGTTGCCTGTATACCGCTTCGGAACGGTCCAACATGACCTCTAGGCTGTAGTGTTGCAGGGCATGGGCTTTACCCAGCTCGCCCAGAGATCTGGCGAACGCCGGATCCTCGGCAATGCGCAGGATGGCTGAGGCCGTTTGACCTGGATCATCAGGCGGTACGAGCAAGTCGGTTTTTTCGTGCATGACCACTTCTGGTACGCCGCCTACGGCCGTTGCGACGGCCGGCAAACCCAGACCGATACTTTGCGTCAGCGCTTGCGATTGCGCTTCCGAGCGCGAGGTTAGCAGCATCACATCAGCCGCTCGGATCAGATCGGCGATGTCCGTACGGTGGCCGAGGAAACGCACCGCATCGTCAATACCGAGTTCCGAGGCCAGGCGCTCCATGTCGCGACGCATCGGGCCTTCGCCCGCGATCAGGTAGAGGCTGTTGGGAAACTTCGTGTGAAGTATCTTGTACGCCCTTAGCGCGACGTCATGGCGCTTCACACCACGAATCACCGCGACCGTTAGGACGACGAACACGTCGGCATTAATTTGTAGCGTCGAGCGAATTTCTTGTTTCGAATGGCGTGGCGAGAAGCTTGTAAAATCGATTCCCGTTGGAATGTTGATGACCTTTTCAGGTGGGAAGCCACACTCTTTAACGAGCATGGTTCGCATCGTCTCGCCCAATGCGAAAAACCGGTCGAACAAATAGTGAACAAAATTGATCGGATTGTATTTGAGCGGCAAGAACAAATGACGGGTACGCACCGCTGGGACGCCGGCGAATTTCGCGGCGATCCCGCCAACCCAACTATCGATTCCGCTGTGGGCATGGAGAATATCCACGTTCTCGCGCCGACAAAAACGCATCAATGCCCTGATTGCCCTGAAGTCTGCTTTGCCGCGCATCGGACATACCTCGACCGGAATTCCAAGGCGGCGTGCCTCCGACGCAATCCAGCAATCCGCACCAGTGGCGATCGTCACTCGGTGGCCGCGCTTTAGCATCCCCACGGACTCGCTCAAAATCCTGCGCTCTTGGCCACCCGCGCCATTCGACCATTCGGTATGCAGGATGTGCACGGGAATTACTTGGTCAAACTCCGAGCGACCCGCTCAAGCGGGCTGTTCGACAATGCGCTTTCCCGAAAACTGTGTTTCATGCAGTTGTGCGTAGGCGCCTTTTTGCGCGATCAGACGATCATGGTCGCCAATTTCAATAATGCCGCCTTTTTGCATGACGACAATTCGATCAGCCCGCTCGATAGTCGATAGTCGATGGGCAACGACGATGGTCGTGCGATTTTTCATGAGGTTTTCCAGCGCAGTCTGAACCAAGCGCTCCGACTCGGAATCCAGCGCCGAAGTGGCTTCGTCGAGGATAAGGATGGGCGCGTCTTTCAGCAGAGCGCGGGCGATGGCG
>JALYOK010000512.1 GCA_030856925.1 Pseudomonadota bacterium | reverse complement strand
AAGGTATTCAACCCACACATGCCACCAAGCTTAGATCGCAACTTGCTGCGCTCAATCAAGCCAAGTCGACGCGTGATCTCAGCGCACCCAGTTGGCGACTGCACGAATTAAAGGGCGATCTTCGCGGCTACCACTCGATTACCGTGAATGGAAATTGGCGCATCATTTTTCGATTTGCCGCTACGGACGTTGAATTGGTTAACTACCTTGACTATCACTGAGGTTAATATGAGCAAAATGCACAATCCCCCGCACCCCGGCGAAGTTTTGCGAGAGTATTTGCCCGAGACGCTGACTTTGGTCGAAGTCGCGACCGGGCTTGGCGTGACGCGCCAAGCCTTGTCAGCCGTTCTGAATGGCAGGGCCGGCGTGAGCGCGGAAATGGCAGTTCGCTTATCGAAAGCGCTGGGTACGAGCGCCGATCTTTGGTTAGGACTACAGATGCAATACGACTTATGGCAGGTAATGAAAAAGCCAATGCCGCGCGTGCAGCGGCTTGCTGCATAGGAGGCGACGTGGCGCGTAATAAACGGGTCAGTCGCAAAAAAATGGAGGCTTGCGCGTTATCGGCTCATCACGAGCTGCACGACAACATAGAGCAGCCGGGCCGCTGTCGCGCCCAATCCGGCCGCTTGGCGGCGAAGGTTTCCTTATCCGGTTGCTCGTCGTAAGGGCGCCGCAGCACTTCGAGCAGTTCGTTCACCAATCCATAATCGTTCTGTTCCGCGCGATCGATGGCAAGTTGCGCAAGGTAATTGCGCAGCACGTACTTGGGATTGACGCTTTGCATGCGTACGCGACGTTCGTGCTGCGGCTCGCCTTCCGCGCGCACCTGCCCGGCGTAGCGACGCGCCCACTGAAGCGTGCGCTGGCGCTGCGTATCGTTAAGCGTTTCCGGCCGGTAATACGCCGCCGCGAACGGCGCGAGCAGCGCTTCGTCAGACGCGATGGGCGAAGTGTCAAGCAGGGCCAGGCGCCGAAAGAAAATGGTCATGTCCGTTTCCACTTGTTGCAGCACGTGCGGCAACTCCGAAACCAGTTCAGCATGGGATGTCGCACAAAAAGTTGTGAACCCCAGTTTTTCGGCCATCATCCGTTGCCACTGTGAGTCAAAACTCTTGCTGTATTCCGATAGTGCTTCTTTCAATGGCGTTGCGTCTTCCACCAGCGGCATCAGCGCATTGCCCAGTTGCGCCAGGTTCCACATCGCGACCTGGGGCTGCGCGCCAAAACGGTAGCGGTGGTGCTCCGCGTCGGTGGTGTTGGGAGTCCAGTCGGGATCGTAGTCTTCCAGCCAGCCGTAAGGCCCGTAGTCGATCGTCAAGCCCAGAATGGACATGTTGTCGGTGTTCATCACGCCGTGCACGAAGCCCACCCGCATCCAGTGCGCAATCATCGTTGCCGTGCGCAGGCAAACTTCGCGAAACCAACGTATATAGGTTTCCTTACCAGGGGCGCCGAGCGCTGGAAAATCCGTAGCCAGAGTGTAATCGATCAGCTTGCGCAAAAGGTCAGTGTCATTACGCGACGCGAAGATCTCAAAATTGCCAAAACGCGTAAAGCTTGGCGCAACGCGGCACACAATGGCGCCCGGCTCGGGGCGCGGATTGCCGTTGTAGAGCATGTCACGCATGACGCTTTCACCCGTGGCCACCACGCATAGGGCGCGGGTCGTCGGTACGCCAAGGTGGTGCATGGCCTCGCTGCACAAAAACTCGCGAATCGATGATCGCAACACCGCCAGGCCATCGGCGCCGCGCGCGTACGGGGTAGGCCCGGCCCCCTTGAGCTGCAGGGCCAAGCGCTGTCCGGCGCGATTCAGGGTCTCGCCCAGGATGATCGCGCGACCGTCCCCAAGCTGTCCGGCCCAGTGGCCGAACTGATGGCCACCATAACACATGGCGAACGGATCCATGCCATGAAGCAGCTTGTTGCCGGAGAACACCTGCACGAATTCCGGCGATTCACAGGTTGCAGGCGTGAGATCTAGCAGTTCAGCCACTTCGCGCGCGTAGGCGATCAGGTGTGGCGCGGCCACCGGCGTCGGCGCCACACGCGAATAACAAGCGCCGTGCACCTGGCGCCCAAAATTGGCGGCCTGTGGGTCCGCGGGCAGTTCACGGGTAAAGCGATTGTCGAAATGACGGGTGTCGAGCATCACAAAAACACCGCTCCTGGGTCAAATTTCAGCACGCGCCGCAACCAATTAGGCAACTTCACGATTAAACCCCAAAAGGAATTCTCGGCATAAGCCTTTGGGTGATCGCATCGAGGAATTCCTGCCGAGCTTGAAGCGCAACTTGAGTGGTTTCTGCTGCTTCTCGCCACTTGTCCGGATCTTCACCGCACAGCGCGACCAACATTTTCAAGGCCATTGGCGCATGACGATCCGCATCCGCGTGGATGTGTCTGCCCAGGTAGTAAGCAAAATGGCCCAGTTCGACGGGCACGCGTTTCTCGATGGTTTTCAAGAAATTTTGGAACATCTCCGGAATCACTTCTTCCCGTCCCAGAGTAAAGGCGGCGGCGATACGGTGCGGGGACTGCGATTCGATGATGTCCCAGGTCCGCTCCACGAATTCCCGGGCCGGCTCCGGAATCTCGGCGCGGTGCAGCGCATCCCTGACGCCCTCACCGCTCCGGATGCGCTCAACAAAATCATTCACACATGTGGTGTCTGCACCACATTGGTCCATCGCCTGCAGGTAAATCTCGAAGTGGCTCAGATAGCCGCCGTCCTTCCTCTCGTCACTTTCCTCATCCAGGACAATTTCATTGATCAGGCGCCGGCTAAGGGGATCTCCCCGAGGAAGCCAGGGAACTGAAACGCATGTCAGGCTTTTCTGCAGGGCTTTGACGAGACTCATGAAGTCCCAAACCGCAAACACATGATGTTCCATGAAGGTGCGCAATCGCTGCACATCTGTGATGAGCGAATAGAGTCTATGAGTAGCGACGCTGTCCCGCAGGGGGCGCGTCTGTTCAAGAAGGCTCGCCAATGGCTGGCCGTAGATCGCCGTAGACAGGGTGCTCTCAAGGAAGCGTTTTTCTTCAAAAGGCAGCTTAATCCGCAGCGCGACTTCTCGCCCCTTGGCGCCCATCTTTTTCCAGGTTTTTCGGACGAGGGTTTTCATCTTGTCAACGGGCGTCTTTTCCATCAGACCCAAGAACTGCGTCTCAAAGAACACCAAGCACAGCGCGTCCTCCAAAGTCTGGGCGTCCGTGTCTTCCTTAATGTTGTTCTTCAAGATCAGGAATTTTACCCGCTTGATAAAATCTTCCTCGTACCCAACGTCGCGGAGAATCCCGCCGACCTTCTCGGCGTGAAACGCTTTCAATTCATCTCGCCAGCGCAGGTAGCCGGAGCGACCAGCGGGATATTCCGCCCGCGGGACCGTCCATCGACCGATATGTTGGCCCCGGGCGGCGATACGTAGAGCTTCGGAGGCTTGCCGATCGAGGTTCAGTACCCACTCGGTCAGTCTCCTGGAATAGAGCAGCTCTTGCGGATGAGCGATCCCGTCGACAATCTCCTGACGAGGATCTTGGCGGTTGAAGCTATCGATCGCTTTGAGAGCCTTTTCGAGATTTTCAGTGGACATATTGCTCGTGGTCTTTTGCGTCACATGCTGCAGTGCACGCTGAGCTAGTTTACGGTTGTCACCGGAGCGTTGCCCGTCCGGTTCCTGCAAACATGAGTGGCTGGCTTGCTCTCGATCGTAGCGGTTCTGTCGCATTAACTGAGTTTAAGACAACAAACGGAGATCCTACCGTTGCTACCTCGCCATTCAGAAACATTGCGACAGAACCGCTCCTACTCATCTTCAAACACCGGCTTCCGCTTCTCGATAAACGCCATCACTGCTTCCTTGTGTTGCGGGGTTTTGTGCGCGAGCGCCTGAAATCCTGCCGACATCTCCAGCAACGATTCGAGCCGCGCGTGCTTGCCTTCGCGTATTAGGCGTTTCGTCATTCGCAACGCGGGACCGGGGTTGGCGGCGATTCTCTGGGCTAGACGGTTAGCCTCCGAGAGCAATTCGCCCGGGGGAACCACGCGCGACACGAGCCCGCATTCGAGCGCCTCGGTCGCGGTCAGCGCATCGCCGGTGAAGGCCATTTCAGAGGCTTTTGACATACCGACCGCGCGCGGCAGCAGCCAGGCGCCGCCGTCTCCCGGGATAATGCCCAGTTTGACGAAGCTCTCGGCGAAGGTGGCGGTTTCGGAAGCTATGCGGATGTCGCACATGCAAGTGAGATCGCATCCCGCGCCGATCGCCGGGCCGTTCACTGCGGCGATGGTAGGCACCTCGAGATTGCACAGAGCGACCGGCAAGCGCTGTATGCCGTTGCGGTATTCCTCACAGATCCGCACCGGATCGATGTCCTGCTCGAAGAAACGCCGCATATCTTTGACGTTTCCGCCGGCGGAAAACACGGGTCCCGACCCAGTGATGATCACCACCCGCACGCTCGAATCGGCATTAATGCGGGCACATGCCTCAACGAACTCATCGACGGCCGAGTTGCCCGTGAGGGCGTTGCGCGTTTGCGGTTCATTCATGGTGAGCATGACGACTGCGTGCTGCTGTTCGTACAATAAGAATGGTTTCATCGATTTCTCAAAACGTGAACGGCGGATCAAAGCTCCACGATAAAATAAACAGAATTGATTAAATCTCCGACGCGGCAAAACTGTTAAACGAACTTAGAGCTTGTCATTACGGACAAGCTCTTAATATATTGAGGAGGAAATTATGTCCCTATTTGGTTTCATCGTAAATTCTGTGCTTGCCTGTTTTTTTACTGCTCAGGCGATCGCCGCGCCCGCAAGTCTTCCCGCCTACGGCGCAGATTCGAAGCAGACCTCGGTGTCAGGGCTTTCTTCCGGCGCCTTTATGGCGGTGCAGTTGCAGGTGGCCCACTCAGGCTCTATCATCGGCGCCGGCGCCATTGCCGGAGGGCCGTATTACTGCGCGGCAAACAACGTGCGGTTTGCAGGCATTTGCATGGGCCAGATTCCGTTTTTCCCGCCCAATCCCTGGCTGATGGTCAATGCCGCGAAAACCTTCGCCCGTGCGCGTCGAATCGATTCGCTTCGCAACCTGCGCACGCGCCGGATTTATGTCTTCAGCGGTACCGACGACAACATTGTGCGCCAACAGGCGGTCGATGCCACTGTTTCCTTTTTCAGGCATGTCGGTGTCAAGGACGCCAACCTGAAATATGTGAACAAGGTGCCAGCAGGCCATGCCCTGATCACGCCGAGCTATGGCAATGACTGTTCGGCTAACGCCGCCCCCTATATCAGCCATTGCGATGTCGGCAGGCAAGGGTACGACCAGGCCCGGGAAGTATTGCAGCACATTTATGGCGCCCTGAATCCTCGGGCCGATACTCCTACCGGGAAGATTGTCAGTTTTGACCAGCGCGAATTCGCAGCCACCGCAACTGGATTGGCCGACATGGGATATCTGTACGTGCCGCAGAGCTGCACCGGGAGCGGGGCGCATTGCAAGATACATGTGGTCCTCCACGGTTGTATGCAAGCGGCGGAGTCGGTCGGCAATAAGTTCTACAGCAATACAGGCTACAACAACTGGGCCGATGGCAACAACATCCTTGTGCTCTATCCGCAGGTCAATAAGTCGAGGATTCCATTCAACCCGCAAGGTTGCTGGGACTGGTGGGGCTACACCGGCAAGAACTACGCTTTTAAGTCCAGCCCGCAAATGAAGGCGATTCAGTCGATGATAAAGAGGCTCGCGCAGCGACCCTGAGCACGGCCGATTCAACCGTCTGGACCTTTTGATTTTTATGGATACAAGCCGCGCAATTCCATCGCTTCCAATACCCGATTGCAGGCGATGATATAGGCGCCCGTGCGCAGGGTGACGCCGCGCGACTCGCTCACGTCCCAGGCGCTGGCTAGCGCTTCCTGCATGATGCGCTGTAAACGTTGATCGATCTCATCCTCCGACCAAAAGAAGCTCGAGATGTCCTGCACCCATTCGAAATAGCTGACGATCACGCCACCGGCGTTGGCGATCACAT
>JALYOK010000502.1 GCA_030856925.1 Pseudomonadota bacterium | reverse complement strand
GCGTTGGCGTGAATGATCCCGGCAGCGCGCCACCGCTCGTTGCAGCCCGGTCGGACCAAATTCCGGCCTGGCGTTCCGCCGCCGTGGCAAGATCCAGAAACAGCGTTTTGCGCGTGCCGTCTTCCCGCGCGGCGAGGCGGCGATAAAGGTAGGCCGAGGACATTTCCTCGCGCCAACCGTCGAGGCCGTCGGCATTGTCTTGGTGTGGGGATGTCATGGTTACAAGCGAAAGGTTTGCGCGATTTTCTCACAATCCCGACGTAACCCGAAACATTACGTCTTCCCAAGTCCGGCGGCTACCAACCTTGGTGGGAAATACTGATTGCGGCGCAGCGCGTGGAATGAGCTAAGGGACGCCCCAGCAGGCCCGCAACTGGCGCATCGGGTCCGAGGCTCGACTCGAACAACCCGCCGTTCATGTGGATCAGGTTTACTCCCCGGCAACATCGTACTGATGTAAACGTGTTAGAGTTATTTTCACTAACTTAACGAGTCGACGATATGTCTCTGACCATTCAAGATGCAAACGCCGAACGATGGGCGCGCCGTTTGGCAGAAGCGACCGGGGAAAGTATTCCTCAGGCCGTCACGCGCGCGTTGGAAGAACGGTTGCAAAAAATAAGCTTGGTGTCGCCTTCTTTTGTTCGAGCCGAACGGATACTCGCTGTTGCTAAACGAGGTGGCGCATTGCCAGAGCTTGATCGGCGTAGTCCGGACGCTATTCTCGGTTATGACGAAGACGGCACCCTTCAATAGCAATGGTTATCGACACCTCCGCGCTCATCGCAATCTTGCTGAATGAGTCGGAGACCAAAGGGTTTGCAGCGGCGATTTCGGCTGCGCCGTGCCGGGTGAGGCATCGCGGTAGGCGTTGAGAGCCTGACGATTTCGTCCGCTGCGACAATGAGGCCGCGTTATTTGCTCCAATAGATTTGGAAGCCACCCGTGCCGAGCAAGAACGCGAGGACCAGGGCGATGAGGAGCACGGCGAGCCTGCGCCAGTCGACGACGCGATGGGTTGCAACGAGATGATTGGATTTGGGCGCCATGGTGGTTCCCACGGTTAAGTTTCGTTTTCGTGCAGCTGAAAAACGTGAAACACATCGGTCTGAGAGACAATACCCATGCGGCTCTCAGGTCATGCCTTGCCAGGAGCTAAGCTGGATAAGGCGCGTGGCACGACATCAACAAAAATGTAGGGTGCAATGCAACGCGTACGGGGTGGCCTCGGGCCATTGCACCGATCAACTCACACATTCGGCGCAATAACGATTGCGCCTTACGAATTCTAGGGATTCGATGGACTTCCGCAGGCATAGCTGACGCAGCCTGATGTCTCCAAGATCGAAATCTTGGGATTCGCCCCCGGACGTCTGACAGAAAATTTGACCCACGCAAAGTTGTTAGACTCGTTGCTTTCCTTCCAATGATTTTCTGGATCGGCCAAATGAGTCAGATAGTACACGCCCTGCGGAACTCCGGTTATCTCCAACTCCTGAAGCGGCGTGGACTGATGGTAATTGTCTCCCCATCCTACGGAGATGCCCTGTAGTTCGGCATTGCAGTCAAAATAGAAGCGGTCGCTGCCTTTGGTGACTAGATCCGTCTTGTCTGTGTCTACCAGGCAGAACGTAATCTTCACCCCGTTATTGACCCGCTGGCCATCGAGCTTGCCCTTGCGAACTTCGAACCGGGCGACGCCACTCTGATGCCAGTGATTGTGCTGGGGATGGAAGAAGGCAACTCCGGCCGGCTGTGAATGGACGATGTTGCCAGCGGCGTCGAGGACCTCCTGCGTCGCATGAGTACACTGACCATACGCTGTCCCCTCGATCACGCACGGGGCAACCTGTCCGCCGCCACGAATCTGCAATGGTCCATCCCCGATATTGATGTGCGTTGTAGAGAACCGCAACATCTCCCTTTTATGCTCGTTCTGAATCTGAAGATGAGCAATCTGCTCTACGATATCGGGGTACAAAGCAACGCCCTGCGCCCTCACCACACCTGAAGTAATGCACACGGCCATTGCTATAAAAACTGAACAGACCACGCGCCGTCGCTTGCCCTGGAACATATGAACCTCGCTTAGAAAGCCCCGGATCGCCCGACAGCTTGGGACACAGCGAGGCTCTTCAATCTTGGAATGTGAGACAGACCTTACCCAACGTAAGGTGCACGAGACCCGAATCAATGTCAAGGCGAATAGAGATTTTAAACGCCCTTTTTAGCCAACCATCAATCTAGTGTTGAGCCGGCGAATTGTCAATCGCCATCAATGGCAGCCGTAGTTTGGTGAACATTGAGATTTTGCGGGGATTGTTCGGGCGATCCATCGGCCTGGACCGGCTGATTTCGTCAGCGTCTGGACGCTTGCGCGAGCGCAGCCCGAACAAGTGGATCAGCACAGTTTTAGAGCCGGACTTGGTTCAAGTGTTAAGCCACATGGAACAGGTCGAGTCGCCGCGCGGGGGCGCGGGCGGGCTTGTAGAAGCCTAGGGTTTGTCCCCGTTTTGTCTAGAGACTCGTCGAGCGGAGGGAGCGCAGCTTGTAAATAACGCGCATCGCGCATAGGCTTGAGCCTTCACCAGTGCCAACCAACAAGGAAACAAGAAGTTAGCACAGCCGCATTCGACACGCTAAAATTTGTGCAGCGCCTTGAATTGGCGGGCATCGCAAGAGAACAGGCTATTGCGCTGGCCGAGGCGCGAAAAGAATCGCTCTCTGGACTTTCCGACGAACAGCTTGCCACTAAAAGCGATATGCATGACATCCGCCTCAAACTTGTCGAGCACGATGGTCAATTCACCCTGCTCAAATGGATGATGGTCCTGTTGGTTGCTGTCGTGTTGTGGCTGGTGCTCAAGGCGTTTTTGCCATGACCGCCGATCTGGAAAACCTCATCCTTGAACAGTTGCGTGTTTAAGACCCGCGTGTCCGAGTCAGAGTTCGATCCAACCCCTGTTGACGGCCGGCAGGCTCACGGGGCTGCACGCGCGGCGCTTAAACGTCGTGACCACGACCAGGCGCAGGCACTGCTGCGCGAGTCACTCTTGCGCCAGCCGGAAGACGCCGAAGCGCTGTGCCTACTGGCGCTCGCGCTCTGGCGCGGGCCAGGGGACTTGGACAGCGCCTCCGTCCATTTGAGGCTTGCTCGCACCTTGCGACCGGCGGACCCGAGAATCCTGACGCTCAGCGCCTCACTGTGCCTGCACCTTGGCGAACTCGACTCCACATGGTCGTTTGCCGAACAGGCCCTCGGCGCCGACCAGCAACACGCTCCGGCGTACGTCGTGCTGGCCCGCGCCAATCCGCGCCGTATCGATGAGGGTCAACTGAAGCGGATGCTGTCCTTGGCAAGTCGCGTGGAACTGGGAGCGGAGCGCCTGCGGCCACTGCACAACGCGATCGGCCGGGTGTTCGATGCGCGCGGCGAGTTCGATGCGGCGTTTGGCCACTTCATCCTGTCCAACCGTTACGCGACCGGACGCTACGAACCGGCGCCGCGTGACGCACGGCTGGCTGAGGCGCGCGAGTTGTTTACGCCCGACTATTTCGATCAGCACCGCGGGTACGGCATCGAAGACGCGGGTTGCGTGTTCGTAATCGGTATGCCGCGTTCGGGTTCGACGCTGCTCGAGCAGGTGCTTGCCGCCCATCCGCAGACCGACACCTGTCACGAATCGGACGCGCTGAGCAACGTTGAGACGTCATGGTTGCGCGCCTTGCCCGCGAAACGACCCGACGCGCGCTTTTTCGAGCACTATCGCGCCATCGAACCCGCGCAGGTGGCGCGCTCGGCGGGTGACTACCTTGCCGCCACGGCGCGCCGGATGCGCAAACCCAACCCGTGCCGGCGCATCGACAAGCGCCTAGGCAACTTCCTGTTCATGCCGCTCATCACGCTGATGTTCCCGGATGCGGTTGTTCTGCACACGCACCGGCATCCGCTCGACGTCTGCCTCTCCTGCTTCACGCAAGGTTTCGACGGGCACTTGTACGCGAACGACCTGGCGCATCTGGCGCACTTCTACTTGAACTATCAGGGCTACATGCGCCTCTGGTCGACGCTGTTCCGCGCGTCGATTCGCCACTGCCGTTACGAAGACATGATCGCCGCTTTCGAGCCACAGGCACGCAGCATCGTCCGCAGCGTCGGGCTGGAGTGGGACGACGCCTGTGCGCAGCCGCACCGGGCCAGCCGTTTTGTCAGTACCGCCAGCGCCGTCCAGGTGCGCGAGCCGGCGCACGGTGCGCGCATCGAGCGCTGGCGATGTTACGAAAAACACCTTCAACCGTTGATCGAGGGGCTAGGCGGGCATGCCAACATCGAACGCTTGCATCGGGAGTTTGCATGAACCAGATCGCGTGCGGCCAGGCCGTCGCCACTGCGCTGCGCGGCAGCCGAGCCTAAGCGCTGGATTAGCGTGACAGGGCCGGCGTCGGCTTCGCTACCGACTCCCGCCTGTTTGATAGTTGTCGCGATTTTCTTATGATCCCGGTGGCGCCCGAAGCACTGCTTCGTCCCAGGTCGGCGGCTGGCACCCCTGACGGGAAATATTGATAGCGGCGCAGCGTGTGGCATGGCTTAACGCACCCTTCAAAGAATCCTCAATAAGCGAGTCGGTCAACAGCGACTCGATCGATCCGTCCCGCACCAACGACGCGATGAACCCGGCGAAAAAGCAATCGCCGGCGCCGACGGTGTCGACGACAGTCATTGGATCGGCTGGCTGAAATAGCTCATGATCCCTGCTCACTACCCAAGCACCCGACGCGCCCAGCGTGAGTACTACGAGCCGGGCGCCAAAGGCCAACAGCTCCCGCGCCGCGGCCAGCGGTTCCGATGTGAATCCAAGGTGCCTCAGGTCTTCATCGCTGACTTTTAATATGTCGGCCTCCTTGATCACGGCAAAAACTGCGTCGCAATATTGTGCTGGGGGCACGCCCATACTGCTCGCCACTTGCGGGCGTAGATTAACGTCAACGGTCCGCAGCCCGCCCAGCTCACGCGCATGACGCAACCCGGCGAGAACCAACTCATGGTCAGGCGGGACGAGCGCCAGGCCACCAGTTCCTGATCACGCCCAGTGATTCGAAGGCTATCATTCCGGATCCGCGCTTCAAGCCGGAGAGTGTGACTTCAACCAATCTTGCAATGCCGCATCAAGTCGCGTTTGCCAACCCTCGCCCGTAGCTCGAAATCGCTCAACCACTTCGGGCGAGAGCCGAATAGTGATACGCTCTTTCTTCGGTGCGCGTTGTGGCCCACGTACCCCAAGCTTCAAGCGTAGCGAACGCGGTAACGCCTCCTTAGCGGGACGCATTCTCTTAATGTCGGCTGCGCTCAGTTCACGAACTTCGCCGTTTTTATCGATCAGTGGTTTGCGCTTTGGCATATCGGTTAACCTCTCTCGAGTTAGCTTTGCGGAAGCTGATGACTCGGATACCGTCTTCGGTTTCCGTGAAACAAAGAACATGCAACCGGTCATCCCGAGGAAATGGAGATCCTCACCGACAACTTCGTGAAGCCGGGCAACGTAGAGGGAGGTTTCCACTGGTACCGAGCCAACCTGAGCCCTGTCGCCAAGGGCTGGGAACCCAGGGACTACACGCCAACTCATATTCCCACTCTGGTGCTTTGGGGAGAAGGGGACACCTGCGTCATCATCAACTGGTCGGACCTTGTCCCTCAATACTACTTGAACGTTAACTACATACCGGTGAAGAACGCCGGTCACTTCCTGATGCGCGAGACTCCGGACATTTTCAACCAACAAGTCACTGCCTTTCTTCAGAAAGGGTAGCGGTGGCGCGGCGCCAACAAAAATGTATGGCGGGTGCAACCCGCCGAACAACACACGCGGTTCACTCGTGGCGCAGTCTTATAGAAAGAACGCATGATTAAGCCGACCTTTTCGCCGTCGGACAAACGCGGCGCGAAAAGAGTGCCGCTTCGGCTTCTTTCTCCTGTTTTATTTCCTCGCGAACCCGCGCCATATCTAACGTACCGGCGCGGCGGAGCAGACTTTCGAAGATCTCCGGCTCGGGCAACGCGGGTTCGAGATAGAGAATGATTTTTTCCCGCATAATCATTAGCACCGGAGATTCATCGACGCCGAACGAGGCCGCGAGTTCCGGCTCCTCGTCGATCGCGATTTGCGCCAGATAAGCGCCGGGGAATTGGGCGTTGACTAGAGC
>JALYOK010000491.1 GCA_030856925.1 Pseudomonadota bacterium | reverse complement strand
CGTGGGGGTTTCGTAGCCTGCCTCTGCTCAAAGCCGAACCGGATAACTCTCTCTGGGAAAATTGCTACGCGAATTGAGTTGCCGTATGCCTTTGCTCAAGCTGGCCATGTCTTTCGACTGTCCATCGATGCCTTGCCACCCATCTGGCGCCCCAGCACCGGTGTGATGCCATAGCGCGTCTGCCAGTCACTTGCCCCAGCCCTTTACTGTTTCTTATTATCCCTCAACGACGCCAATTCCTTCTCCAGTTCTTCCACGCGCTTCATCAGAACGCCCATACGGTTGCTGAATAGGCCGACGTTGAAGAACTTCACATCCTCCGCCGGCGCATCTAAGGTGTTGCCGTAATCGAGCCAGGAGGAATCGTACAAGCGCACATTCTTGAAGCCTAGATCCTTCAACACCGCGGCGGTGACGGACGCGCGCGAACCGCTCTGGCAATAGACGATGGTTTCCTTATCGGGATCGAGCAAGGCATACAGCGCGCGCAAGTCGGTGTCTGATTTCAGCGCAAGGGCATCCTTGCTATTGGGGGGCGGCGCACCCGGCTTGCGGGGGCTAAGGCCCGTCATATTGCGCTCAAAGGGAATATTGATGGCGCCGACGATGTGCCCACCGCGCAGCGCGCGTATATCTTCACCATCGAATTCGCGCTGCGTGCGCACGTCCAGAATTTGCACCTCCGACCGGTCCAACTTGCTGATCACTTCGCTGGTGTCAATCGTGATCTGCGGGCGTGGCGTCAGACTTAGTTTGATCGATTTCGGATCGGTGGTTTGCGCGGATACCGGACGCCCGGCGGCCTTCCAATCGTCGACCCCGCCATGATAAACGCGGACGTTATCGGCGCCGAAATACTGCAAAGCATAGAGCCCAAAAAAGGCGGATTGCGACGCTTTCCCCGCGTAGACGATGATTTCCTTGGCTGGATCGATCCCGGCGTTGCCGAGGATGTCTTCGATTAATTCTTGCGAAATAAAGTCCTCGGAATTTTCGCTGCGCAGCACGCGCAGCGGATCGCCGATATTCAGCGCGCCGGGAATATGCCCTTTGCGATATTCCTCTTGTGCCCTAGCATCCCACAGGAGCGCGCCACGTTCCATAGCCTCCGCGACGAACGCCGTATCGACAACCAGCGTAGCCGCATCGTGCTGCGCGGCGATGGCGATGGCTGCTTCATTGGTCGCATCGGAAATCTCCTCGTCGGCAAGGGCGAGCGGGATCAACACGAAGAGAAAACATAGGCTCACTAAAGTTTTCATAGCAGGAACTTCGATCAGGGAAAAACGATTATAACGCTTCTATTAAGGAACCTCTGATTAAGTCCCTCGCGGTCGCGCGGACTTAATCAGAGGTTCCTTAACTCCGCCGATTGCTTAACTGAAAAATCGCGACCATGCCGAGCAATACAAAACAGATCAAAGTCCATTCCGGGATGCTCAGGTTCATGAATCTCCAACCGACCTCCGCGCATTCGCCGGAGCCTTTCAGCACGTTGCCGAGAACTTGCATCCACGGCTGGGTTTCCAACAGATAATTGAGCCCGGGACCACATTCCGGCACTTGGTCTTTCGGCAGATGTTGCAGCCAGACGTGGCGACCGGCAATGGCGCCGCCGATAGCCGCAACGACCAAGCCGAGCCCGGCGTAGATTCGGTTGCCAATTGCGCGCGGATTGTGCAAAGCGGCGATCAGGAACACGAGGCCAAGGACGCCGACCGCAACCCGCTGAAAAATACACAGCGCGCAGGGATCCTCGCCCAACTTATGCTGCAGGTACAAGGCGAAGGCGATAAGACCGGCACAGGCTATGAAGCCCGATAAGTAAACGACGCGGCGGTTGAGCAAACTCGGGTATGAAAAATCCATGGCGAGAGATGTTCCGATTAGTGCACGATTCTAATACGAATTAAATAGAAGTTAAGAGGTGTTAAGGTCCACTCCTGGTTAGTGCTTAGTGGTGGTGGTAAGGCATCGTCTGGGGTTTGCCGCCCCAGGCGATGCCTCCTGTCTCATCCTTCTTGTCAGGGCGTCGTGGCAACATTCATACGTTGGTCCAATCTTCCAAGCGCAAACCGTCCGGAACCAAGCCGAAAACTCGATCCCGCGTGACCAAGACCGCGCCCGTTGCCTTGGCATGGGCGGCGATCATCATATCCAGCGGCGCCAACGTGACCCCGGCCGCCTCGCAGGACGCCCGAAGGTCGCCGTAGACGCGGGCCACGTCCGGCGTCCAAGGCAACACTGTCACCCGAATTAAAAACTCGCGAACGCGGGTGGCCAGCCCCTCGGGGTAGCCGCGCTTGGCCACGCCATACTGCAGCTCGGCTTGCGTGACCACCGACACCGCAACGTCAGGCATGGGCACGGCGGTCAGGCGTTCGCGCACTATCGGCAGATCGCCCTTGATCACGTGACTGGCAATGTTGGTATCGAGCATATAGATCATGGGGCCTCGGCCTTGAACGGATCGCGATCGTGCATACCCTGATTGCGATCGGCTTCGCTCATGAAGTCGGCAGGTACCTGGGTCGAGGCGTCCAGTGCGAAGAAGCCGGCCCAGGACGCCGGCCGGCGCGAGAGCACCACATCGCCGGTCGCCGGGTCGCGCCGAATGTAAACCTCGCTGCCCTCGAAACGGTATTCCATCGGCAAGCGAACTGCCTGGCTGCGTCCGGTGATAAAGATCTTCGCGATGTTTGTCATTATAGCCTCTGAATTTCGGGTAGATATTTAAGTATGTATCAATAAATGATACATATCAAGAGGCATACCATCGATCGACGACAGGGAACGGAATTT
>JALYOK010000183.1 GCA_030856925.1 Pseudomonadota bacterium | reverse complement strand
CGCCGAGGCGCGGTCGTTGTTTAATTGGACGCTGATTCGAACCCGAACAGCGTTGCATCCGCTGCGACGATGTCGTCGACTTTGTAGAACACTTCCTCAATCGTGCCTTCGCGTGGTGAATGAATGGTGTGTTCCATTTTCATTGCCTCCATGATCAAGAGCGGCTGGCCGGCTGCGACGACGTCGCCCACGCTCACCATAACTTTAACGATCCGGCCCGGCATCAGCGCGGTGAGGCGGCCGCTCGCGACTTCTTCCGCGTGGTCGAAGGCGAATGGCTGGACAGAAAGAAATTCGTAGCGGTCGCTATCAACATCGACCAGGTAATGATCCTCGTAGTAAAGCACGATTCCGCTTGATATTCGCCCCGCGATGGCAAGCTTCATTTCGGGTTGATTCATGCTCTGGGTCGCGACGGAGTATGACTGATCCTCGACGTGGAAGTCATATTGGCCGGCGCCACCTTGCACCTTTACTTCGCGCGTGCGATTGGCCAGCGGATCGGCGAACAGCAGGACCTGTGCGCCGGCGCCGTTGAGTCGCCAACTGTTCGGGATGCCCCACGGCGAGTAGGGATCGCTTGAGCCGTGCAATTTAGCGCGGGCGGCGATTTCGTTTTGTCGCAACAACGCCACAGCCGCGAATATCAAGGCACGGTGGGGTGCTTCATTGGGTTGTGATAAAAGCGATTCACGATGCTGCGCAATGAAATGGGTATCGACTTGACCCGCGACAAATGCCGGCTCCGTGGCGACCTTCGCCAGGAATTCGATGTTGGTTTTTACGCCGACGACGGCGGTGTGCGCTAACGCTGCGACAAGTTTCTTTTGCGCTTGTTGCCGATTGTCTCCATAGGCGATGAGCTTTGCGATCATGGAATCGTAGAAGATGCCGATCTCGTCACCCTGCAGCACACCGGTGTCGACGCGGATACCGTCCATAACAGTTGGATAGACGAAGCGGTGGAGTGGTCCGATTTCCGGTAAGAATTGATTGGCGGGATTCTCGGCGCAGATACGCACTTCGATGGCGTGGCCTTTGCAGGCGATGTTTTCCTGCTTCAACGGCAACGGTTCACCTGCGGCGACGCGCAACTGCCATTCCACGAGATCCAATCCCGTGGTCATCTCGGTCACCGGATGTTCTACTTGCAGCCGAGTGTTCATCTCCATAAAAAAGAATTTGCGATCGCTTCCGACGATGAACTCGATGGTGCCGGCGTTGCTGTAGCCGATTGCCGTCGCCGCCGCGACTGCCGCGTCAGCCATTTGGTTGCGAAGCTTGTCGTCGAGAAAAGGCGAGGGCGTTTCCTCCAATATTTTTTGGTGGCGGCGTTGAATCGAACACTCGCGTTCAAACAGATGAACGACGTTGCCGTGGCTGTCGCCGAACACCTGAAACTCGATATGGTGCGGGCCATCAACATAGCGTTCGATGAGTACTGTGTCATCACCGAAAGAATTCTTCGCTTCACGCTTCGCCGCTTCGAGCTGCGGTAAGAATTCATCAGGCTGGGTGACGAGGCGCATACCTTTGCCGCCCCCGCCTGCAATCGCTTTGATCAGTAGCGGATAGCCAATGCGCTTGGCTTCCTTCGCAAGAAAATGGGGAGCCTGCTCAGCTCCGTGATAACCGGGAACAACGGGTACGCCCGCTTTTTCCATCAGCGCTTTCGCCGCGCTTTTCGATCCCATGGCTTGGATCGCGTCGGGCGTTGGGCCGATGAATACGATGTCAGCCGCCTTGCATGCGCGCGCAAAATCGGCATTCTCCGACACAAATCCGTAGCCGGGATGAATCGCCTCTGCGCCGCTCGATTTCGCAACGTCTAGAATTTTCTCGCCGTGTAAATAGGATTCCGTGGGTCGCGAACCGCCGATGTGCCACGCTTCGTCGGCGATTTTTACGTGACGGGCATGGCTGTCCGCATCGGAATAGACGGCGATCGTTGCGATATTCAAACGCTTGCAAGTTAGTATGACGCGGCATGCAATCTCGCCGCGATTCGCGATCAGGATTTTTTTGAACATCGGGTCCAGTTCGGTTTGCGTTTGTCCAGGAACGCGGCCAGTCCTTCTTGACCCTCGGGCGATATGCGCACACGGGCGATGCGTTCCGCGGTGTCGGCGATCAGCGAATCGGTGACCGGCCGGTGGGCGACGGCGGATATCAGATCCTTCGCTTCCGCTTGCGCGATAGGGCCCGCTTCGAGCAATAAAGCGGCGACCCGGGTTACTGCGAGGTCCAGTTGGTCAGCCGGCACAATCTCATTGAGCAGGCCGAAAGCCCTTGCCTCCGCCGCGCTGAAACGCTCGCCCGTCAGGAAATATCGCCGCGATTTTTTTTCACCGATTGCGGCGACCACATAGGGACTGATGACGGCGGGGATGAGTCCCAGCTTCGTCTCGGATAGCGCGAATTGCGCTTCGGTAACGCCGATGGCGATGTCGCAACAGGCGATCAGCCCGACGCCGCCGCCGTAGGCAGAGCCATTCACTCGCGCGATGGTGGGTTTCGGCAAGCGATTTAAGGTCCCCATCAGTTCGCCCAGCGCCATCGCGTCATGATAGTTTTCCTCCTCCGTGTAGACGGCCATGCGCCGCATCCAGTTCAGATCGGCGCCGGCGGAAAAAGATTTGCCTGTCCCGGTCAACACAACCAAGCGAACGTCGGGATTCTGCGCGGCAGAACGCAAGGCTTGCATGAGTTCATCGATGAGTCGATCGTCGAATGCGTTATGAATATCCGGCCGATTCAACGTAATGGTAAGAATGTCCGCGGCGGCAAGCGAAGTGAGCAGACTGGACATGTGGGCAGCGTTGATTAGGAAGTTTACATACGGAACACGCCGTAGCGCGTGTCTTCGATTGGGGAATTCATTGCGGCTGATAAACCCAATCCTAACACCATGCGCGTCTCGGCTGGATCGATGATGCCATCATCCCATAGGCGCGCGGTGGCGTAGTAAGGATGGCCCTGGGTTTCATATTGCTCCCGGATAGGCGCCTTGAATTGCTCTTCTTCGTCTTGGCTCCAGGCGCCTTTTCTGGCTTCGATGCCATCTCGTTTTACTGTCGCGAGCACGGATGCTGCCTGCTCGCCGCCCATGACGGAGATGCGTGCATTGGGCCACATCCACAACATGCGCGGATTATAGGCGCGGCCGCACATTCCATAGTTGCCGGCGCCGAAGGAGCCGCCGACGATCACCGTGAACTTCGGCACCATTGCGCACGACACGGCGGTGACCATTTTCGCGCCATCCTTGGCGATGCCGGCGCTTTCATATTTTTTGCCGACCATGAATCCGGTGATGTTTTGCAGGAACACAAGCGGAACACCGCGCTGATTGCACAGTTCGATAAAGTGCGCGCCTTTCAGCGCGGACTCGGAAAACAAGATGCCATTGTTGGCGACGATGCCGACGGGGTAGCCGTGAATATGGGCGAAGCCGCACACCAAGGTATTGCCGTACAACTGCTTGAACTCGTGAAACTCGGAGCTATCGACAATGCGTGCAATGATCTCGCGGACATCGAAAGGCTGGCGCGTATCTTTCGGCACGATGCCGTAAATGCCCTCAATAGGATAGCGCGGCTCGACGGTTGGCCGTACTTGCAGCGGCATCGATTTCGGCCGATTCAGATGAGACACGATTTCCCGCGCTATGTGGATGGCGTGAGCATCGTCTTGGGCAAGATGGTCCGTCACGCCGGAGGTGCGGCTGTGCATGTCGCCGCCACCCAACTCTTCAGCGCTGACCACTTCTCCGGTGGCGGCCTTCACCAGCGGCGGACCCGCCAAAAAGATTGTGCCTTGATTCTTGACGATGATGGATTCGTCGCACATGGCCGGAACATACGCGCCGCCGGCGGTGCAGGAACCTAAAACCACCGCGATTTGCGGAATACCGAGCGCCGACATGTTCGCTTGATTGTAGAAGATTCGGCCAAAGTGTTCTTTGTCGGGAAATACTTCGTCTTGCAACGGCAAAAACGCGCCGCCGGAATCTACCAGATATATGCACGGCAAACGATTCTGCGTGGCGATTTCCTGCGCACGCAGATGCTTTTTTACCGTGATTGGATAATAGGCGCCGCCCTTCACCGTCGCATCATTAGCGACGATCACGGCCTCGATGCCTTGCACCCGGCCGATGCCTGTGATCATGCCCGCGCAGGGTGCGTCATTGCTATAAAGTCCGTAGGCGGCAAGTTGCGAGAACTCTAGAAAGGGACTGCCGGGGTCGAGCAAAGCTTGAATGCGATCGCGCGGCAGCAGCTTGCCGCGCGCCGTGTGCCTGGTGCGCGCAACGACGCCGCCGCCTTCGGTAATTTTTGTTACCTTTTCGTGTAGGTCTTTCACCAGGCTGCGCATCGCGGCCGCGTTCGACTGAAACACTTCGGCGCGGGTGTCGATTTTTGTTGTGAGTATGGGCATTGGAATAGTTTGGCGGGTTACGGCAGAGAGCGCCTAACCGACCCTAGATTTTTGTTAAAGGCTACGCGCGATTAACATTCGCTGCACCTCGCTGGTACCTTCGTAAATCTGCGTAATGCGCGCATCGCGGTAGTGGCGTTCGACCGGATAGTCTTCGAGGAAACCATAGCCGCCGTGAATTTGGATCGCTTTCGAGCATACCCATTCCGCCGTCTCGCTGGCGTAGAGCTTGGCCTGCGATGCTTCGGAGAGGCACGCCACGCCTTGAGTTCTCAGGGCCGCGGCATGCAGAGTCAATAGCCGCGCGGCGTTCAGCCGGGTATGCATATCGGCGAGCATGTTGGCGATGCTTTGATGTTGCGCAATGGGCTTGTCGAATTGTTTGCGTTCCTTGGCATAAGCGGCTGCCGCGTCAAACGCCGCGCGAGCGATGCCGACCGCCTGCGCGGCAATGCCGATGCGGCCGCCTTCGAGATTGGACAAGGCGATGCGCAGCCCTTCGCCGCGTTGGCCCAGCAAATTTGCCTCGGGGATCGCGCAGTTATCGAAGGTGATGGCGCAGGTGTCCGAGGCGCGGATGCCCAGCTTGTGCTCCGGCTTGTTGACGATGCACCCCGGAGTTTTCGTCGGGACGATGAAGGCGCTGATGCCTTTCTTGCCGAGATCGGGATCGGTGACCGCGAACACGATAGCCATGGCGGCGCGCCGGCCGTTGGTGACGAACTGTTTGTTGCCGTTGATAATCCACTTGCCGCTCTTCAGCACGGCGCGGGTCTTGAGGTTATGGGCTTCCGAACCGGCTTGAGGTTCGGTCAGGCAAAACGCTCCGATTTTTTTCCCGGTCGCAAGATCGTGAAGCCAGGTACGTTTTTGTTCGTCGTCACCGTATTTCAGGATCGGCGAGCAGCCGACGGAGCTGTGCACCGCCATCAAGGTGGAACAAGACGCGCAGCCCGCGGCAATCTCTTCTACGGCTAATGCGTAGGAGACATAATCCGTGTAGGTCCCGCCCCATTCTTCGGGAACGACCATGCCGAGCAAACCCAAAGCACCCATTTGTGCGATGATCGCATCCGGTAACGCGCTGGCTCGATCCCATTCGGCGGCGTGGGGCGTCAATTCGTTTTGCGCAAATTCTCGCGCCATGTCGCGTACTACGCGCTGATCGTCGGTTAAAATCATTGGGGTTCGTCGATTATGTGGTCTCGTCGAAAAGTTCGCGGCCGATGAGCATGCGGCGTATCTCGCTGGTGCCGGCGCCGATATCGTAGAGCTTGGCGTCGCGCAGCAAGCGGCCGGTTGGGTAGTCGTTGATGTAACCATTTCCGCCGAGGCTTTGGATCGCCTCCAACGCAACTTGCACGCCGCATTCTGACGCGTAAAGCAAACACGCGGCAGCATCTTTGCGTGACGGTCTTCCCTCATCGATCGCGGTTGCCACGCGATAGGAATAGGCCCGCGCAGATTGCAGCTTCACGAACATATCGGCAAGCTTGCCTTGCATCAATTCGAACGTGCCGATCGGTTTGCCGAATTGTTTGCGTTCGTGAACATACGGCATGACAACATCCATGGCCGCTTGCATAATACCGATAGGGCCGCCGGATAGAGTCACGCGTTCGGTATCCAGGCCGCGCATCAGAATTCGTGTGCCGCCGTTGGTTAGGCCCAGCACATTCTGTTCGGGAATTTCACAATCCTCGAATACCAATTCGCAAGTGCTCGAGCCGCGCATGCCGAGCTTGTCGAGTTTTTGCGCGGTGCTGAAACCCTGCATGTTTTTTTCGACGATGAACGCCGTCATCGAACGTGGGGACGATTCGACATCGGCGGTGCGCATATAGACAATCAAGGTATCGGCGTCGGGGCCGTTGGTAATCCACATCTTGTTGCCATTGGCGATCCAACGATCGCCGTGCTTCACCGCACGGCAAGACATGGAGCCAACCACGTCGGAACCGGCCCCCGGTTCGCTCATTGCCAGCGCGCCCACATGCTCTCCACTGCAAAGTTTGGGCAAATATTTTCGGCGCTGTTCCTCGGTACCGTTGAGATAGAGGTTGTTGACGCACAGGTTAGAGTGGGCGCCATAAGATAAGCCAACCGAGGCAGACGCCCGCGAGATCTCTTCGATGGCGACGACATGAGCGAGATAGCCCATGCCGGCGCCGCCATAGTCTTCCGCGACTGAAATCCCCAGCAGCCCCATGTCGCCAAGCTTGCGCCACATCTCCATCGGGAATTGATTCGAGCGGTCGATTTCATCGGCGCGCGGCGCCAATTCGGCGGCCGCGAATTTTTGCACGCTATCGCGTAGCGCGTCGATGTCGTCGTTGAGGTGAGTGTCGAACAGCATAGTCAATAACTCTGGACCTACTTCGGCGCCATCCGAATAGCGCCATCGAGCCGCAACACGGCTCCGTTCAACATGGTGTTTTCGATAATGTGTTTTGCCAGCGCCGCGTATTCGTCGGGATGGCCCAGGCGGGAAGGGAAGGGCACTTGCTGGCCGAGCGACTCGCGCGCCGATTCCGGAAGGCCCGCCATCATCGGCGTATCGAATAGTCCCGGCGCGATCGTCACGACGCGAATGCCGGAACGCGCGAGTTCGCGGGCGATGGGTAGAGTCATGGCGTTCACGCCGCCTTTCGACGCCGAGTAGGCCGCCTGTCCAATCTGGCCTTCGTAGGCGGCGACTGACGATGTGTTAATGATCACGCCACGCTCGCCACCTGAGTCCGGTTGCTGGTCGACCATCGCGGCCGCGGCCAACCGTATTACATTGAACGTGCCGATTAAATTGATGTTGATGATGCGCTGGAACACGTCGAGCGGATGCGGGCCTTCTTTCCCCAACACCTTGGCCGGTGCGCCGACTCCGGCACAGTTCACCGCGCCGCTCAGGCCGCCGAAGCCGGTCCTGGCTGCATCGATCGCGGCTTCGACATCACTCTGGCTGGTGACGTCGGTCTTGACGAAGCGTGCTTTAGCGCCCAATTGTTTGGCGAAAGCCTCGCCTTGGACAGCATTCACGTCGGCGAGGACTACGTTGCCGCCGGCGTTGACGATGGCCTGCGCCGTCGCCGCGCCCAAGCCGGAACCGCCGCCGGTAATCAGAAACGTTCGATTTTGGATATTCAAGATCGGTTGCGTTATGGAATTGACAAGTTCAGAATCAGCGTAAGATTCTAACTTTTTTCCGTTTTGCTTTCATGGGTATTTCGTAGCGCCCGGCATCGATGTCATCGTCAGATGCGGATCTTGGCGGCGTACCGTGCATTTATGCACCCTGAAAATTGAACCGTGCATTCATGCACATTGCGAACGAACGGTGCATGAATGCACTCTACATTTTATTCTTGGAGAAATAGATTATGGCTACACCCGTCGATCCCAACGATCCGATTATGACCGGCGAGAATTCGTTCATTCAACTCAGCCACGATGGCGGCAAGGTCCAAAGCGATCGCTTTAGCCATTGGCGCGTGTTATGGTGCCCGGCGGGTGCGGGACACGCGCTATTCATGCAAAGCGAATTGAGCGCCGGCAAAGTGCGAATTTTCAGCGACAACGTCGCCGTCGCGCGCTGGTTGCAACGCACAATCGAATCGTTTTTGTTTCCTGCTTTCGTTGACGAGAAATTGCCCATCGTCAGCGCAGACTTCATTCGCCATGGCAACGCCCATTCGTCGGTCACCGAAACCGTGACATCGAGCGAGAACGAGATCACCTTGACGTGGTACGACTTCAGCGAGCCGATGGTGGTCACCCTATCGCCGGGTTTCAAAAATCGCCCGATCGGCGTGTTCAGCACCTTCTTCCCGGCGCGGGCGGCACAAGTGGAAATGGATGGCGAAGTGACAACGGGCATGCCATGGGAGGAGATACGCGGCGATCGCAAAGCGTCGAGCGCTTGCCTCGCGTGGTCGGAAACCTGGGTAAAACCGCGGTGAGTGAGATGATCGGCATCGACGTCTATTCCGACGTGGTTTGTCCCTGGTGTTACATCGGCAAACGTAGGCTAGATCAAGCATTAGTGGGAGTTCGCAAGAGGAATGTTGCTGTGACGCCCAACTGGCGCGCGTTTCAGCTCAATCCTGATCTGCCGGTCGAGGGAGTGGCACGGAAACAATACGTCGAAACCAAATTCGGAGGGGCGCAGCGAGCGAAGGAGATTTATGCCCGTGTCGCGTCGGTAGGCAATGAAGTCGGCATACCCTTCCGATTCGAAAAAATCGAACGTCAGCCGAACACGATCAACGCCCATCGCTTGATTCGCTACGCCGGCGATCACGGTCAGCAGGACGCGGTGGTGGAGGCTATGTTCCGCGCGTTTTTCCTTGAGTTGCGTGACATCGGCGACATGGCGACGCTCAGTGAAATCGGCGCCGGCGCGGGATTAAACCACGACTTGGTGTTTGCGCACTTGTCGTCTAATGAGGGCGTGGCGAGCGTCCTGGAAGAAGACGAAAGGGCACGCCGCATGGGCGTCACGGGCGTGCCATTCTTTGTATTCGGCGGAAAATATACCGTGTCCGGCGCGCAGGAACCCGACGTG
>JALYOK010000454.1 GCA_030856925.1 Pseudomonadota bacterium | reverse complement strand
ACGCCGTTCGATATCGGTCAGTGCCGGCGAGATTGTCCCAACTTCAGGGCGATCGAAGATCGCTTGCCGGACATCTTTAGTTTCCTGATATCGAAAGAAGCACACGCCGGCGATTTGCACGACGCCCGCGCGAACGCTAAGGACGATACTTCATATAGCTATGAGAGCCTGGTTACCGATCTCGAAGCCGAATTCGGCAGCGGCGCCGTGGAGCGCGGACGCACGGTATTCGCCGAGAATTGTGCCCGCTGTCATTCGAGCATTCCTGAAACTGTCGGCAACGAATTCAAGAACCGCGACTTCCGCAAAATCGCCGCCAATGGCCTGCGCGAAGATTGGCTCGGCAACGATCAGCCGACCAAGGCGACGGAGGTGGGGACCTATCGCTGCCGCGCGCTGCATTCCAATCACATGGCGGGTCACATCTATCAGCAATACGGCTCAGAGACTCTGCGCAAGCAAGCACCCGATCCAAACATCAAAGAAGGACACGACGGGGGGCGCGGCTACTACCGGAATATTTCTTTGCTGAGTCTATGGGCGCAGGCGCCCTTGATGCACAACAACGCCATCGGCCCGGAACTTTGCGGCCAGCCGAGCAACAAGGCCAACGATTTTTTTCGCCTGCGTTATGCCGACGCGAGTGCCGCTAATTTCCCGCTGCTGCCGGAAAGTAAACAGCCGGCATGCTGGCCTTTGGATCCCAGTGTCGAAGGTCGTTTCAAACTCTACGTTGAATCCATGCGCCAGTTGCTGAACCCCGATACCCGCGGCAAGAAGATTACGCGGTTCAATTTTCCGGTGGTGTTGGATTTCGGGCCCAAGCTGTGGGACGGTAAGGAAGAAAAACAGGTCATCGGGATCAAGCTCGAGATCCCGGCGGGGACGGCGGCGGGGCTGCTCGGCAATTTCCAGCACAAACTTTTCGTCAATGATTTGGTGCTGGCGAAAAAAGACCGGAACGCATTGGAGAAAAAACTCGCCCTGCAACTGGGTGAGGCCGAAGGCAACGCGCTGGCAACCGCGCTGGTCAGCACCGTTGAGCAGATCAGCAAAGATCCTGCCGGCATGATTGCAGCGGTCGGCAAGAATCCCAAGATCCTGGAGGCATACAGCACGTGCACCGCCGATATCGAAAACGACGGCCACCGCTTCGGCGAGAGCTTGCCGCCCGCCGACAAGAATGCGCTGACCGCGTTCTTGGCCACCCTGTAACCGCAAGGAGACCGAGTCATGCGCCTACGCTTATCGATAGTGTTATTCGCTCTGCTCACCATGACGGGGTGCGACTACATACACTCTTTGTTCACGCCCAAGCCCGATATCCAGTTCGCGACCTACAGTACGGATTATCAAACCAAGCCGGATTTTGCTCTGCTCGAGCATAAGTTTCCGCTGACCGCTGCCGAGCTCACCACAATTACGCCGCGCTATCTGGCGACCTTGGATCAGGAACAAGTCGATCAAATTTATGCGCGACTGACGGCGGGGCCGATACCGGATGGTGCGTTCGAAGGCGCCCTTTTTTTTCCGCGCGGTGGAAGCGGTCACTTACGATTGTCCGAGATCGTGGGTGGTCTGCCCGGGTTGGTGGTTCAACTTAAAGGTAAGAAACTGGATCTGATCGGCGAAACCCTGTGGAAAGGTAAAGTGTTTTACCGCGACCAGCGGTTATTGCGAAATCGGATCGAGGACCTGAATCTGCTGCGTACGATGGGGTTGGTCGACGCCGAGCCGCAGAAGATCGATGTCAAAGGAAAAGATGCCTGGCTGTTGTTTCCGGCCAAGCTTTACTGTGGCCAAAGCATGCTGGATTCGCGCCGCGAATCCGTCATCATCGATTATGCGTTCACCGATGAAATAGCGGGTTATATGGAAAAACCCGATTTCCTCGCCGGCCGGCGCGGCTTTAAAGTTCGCGACGAGATACGCATGGTCCGGCCCGGCCTCTATTTGGGGCGCGCTTATTTGGATCGCATTTTCATTCTCAATTTCACGCTGGTCAATGATGAGATTGCGAAACGGGATGGCGAGTCTTTCAC
>JALYOK010000439.1 GCA_030856925.1 Pseudomonadota bacterium | reverse complement strand
TCTTTATGCCGGGCTGATGATCGATAAAACGGGTAATGCGAAAGTATTGGAGTTCAACTGCCGGCTCGGTGATCCGGAAACCCAGCCCATCATGATGCGACTGAAATGCGACCTCGTTGATTTACTGCAACACGCGGTCAATGGCGCCCTTGATAAAATTGAAGCGGATTGGGACGGCCGCGTCGCGCTCGGTGTGGTGATTGCGGCGGCCGGCTATCCGGAGGGCCCACGCAAGGGCGACGTGATCGGTCACTTACCCCAATCCGGTCTGGACAAAGTGGTGTTCCATGCCGGAACCGCGTTGCGGGACAATCAGGTAGTCACGGACGGCGGCCGCGTTTTATGCGTGACAGCATTGGGAGATAACATGAAACTCGCGCAGCAACGGGCCTATGCCATGGCGGCCGAAGTCCACTTCGATGGGATGCAGATGCGCCGGGACATTGGTCATCGTGGGCTGGCAACGCGCTGATGGCCCTAAGCGCGGCGCTTTTGCGGCGCGTTCGTCATCATGTTCGTCGCGGCGGCGTCATCGCCTATGCTACGGAATCGTGTTTCGGTTTCGGCTGCGATCCCAATAACGAGCGCGCGTTGCAGAAAGTATTACATCTTAAGCGCCGGCCAAAAGGAAAAGGATTGATCGTGATCGGCGACCGGATCGAGTCCTTCGCGCCGTTTCTGCAACCTTTGAGCGAACGCGATCGCCAACGAGTACACAATACTTGGCCGGGACCCCACACCTGGCTCATCCCCGCCAAAGACATGGTCAAGCATACCTTGCGCGGCAAGCACGCAGCTCTCGCCGTGCGTCTGCCTGCCCACCACGATGCGCGGGATCTGTGCCATCGGCTCGCTGCCGCCATCGTCTCCACCAGCGCCAATCGCGCCGGACAGCAGCCGATCAAATCAACTCGCGATTGTTTGCGCCGATTCGGCACGCGGGTGGAGGTTATTCCCGGACGCATCGGGCAGCGAAAACTGCCGTCGACCATTCAAGATTTGATCACGGGAGAAATTTTCCGATGATTTCTGAACGCGCGCGTGAGTATTTCCTCGAGCTGCAGAACCGAATCGTCACGGCGTTGCAAAAGGTTGAGGGCAACGATTTTCGTCGCGACGCTTGGGATCGCCCCGAGGGCGGCGGCGGCATCAGTTGTCTCACGGAAAATGGCCGAGTATTCGAGCGCGGGGTGGTAAGTTTTTCCCATGTGTTCGGCCAGCAACTGCCGCCATCCGCCAGCGCGTCCCGCCCCGAGTTAGCGGGCCGCGGGTTCGAGGCCATGGGCGTGTCGCTGGTTCTGCATCCGCGCAATCCCTATGCGCCGACTGTACACCTCAATGTGCGATTTTTTATTGCCACGCATGCGCAAGAGGCGCCTGTGTGGTGGTTCGGCGGCGGTATGGACTTGACGCCCTATTATGGTTTCGTGGAAGACGCCGACCATTTTCATCGCACCTGCAAGGCGGCCCTGTCGCCGTTCGGCGCTGAGTATCATCCGCGCTTCAAGCGTTGGTGCGACGAGTATTTTTACATTAAACATCGCAAGGAGCCACGTGGTATCGGCGGCATTTTCTTTGACGACTTGAACGAACGGGATTTCGAGTTTAGTTTTGGAATTGCGCAAAGCGTCGGCAATCATTTCTTGCCGGCTTACACGCCGATTTTGGAGCGACGCAATCAGCTTCCTTACGGCGAGAAAGAACGCGAATTCCAAGCCTATCGGCGCGGACGCTACGTTGAATTTAACTTAGTTTATGATCGAGGGACATTGTTCGGGCTGCAATCACAAGGCCGGGTGGAATCTATATTGATGTCGCTGCCGCCTATGGTTACGTGGCGTTACCAATGGCAGCCCGAGCGGGACAGCGACGAGGAAAAGTTATATAGGGAATTTCTTACGGGGAGGGACTGGGTCTGATCACAAACCGCCGTCGCAACCGCTTAAAACAAGATCGAGCTAATCTTTATTGCGCCGCACAAGCGCCATGCCTGCAGCGCCGATCAAAATCAACCATAGGCTTGCGGGAACCGGCACCGCTCGCGGGGCGACGCCGACGTCGGGCCCGCCGTTATTGTCGTCAAACGCACCCGATCGAGGCTCATCGATTTTCTTTTGTACCGACGACTTCATCCATTTAGGACTCAAAGGTAACGCACTGGCGCCCAACGATACCGACAACGATAGACCAATTATTATGACCTTCAGACCGAGTCTTACAGAGCTTATCATTTTCTTGTCCTTTCTAAGGCTAAAGCGCAAATATGACTCAGCGCCATGCCGTTAGGAGTATTGCTTTTTGGTTTTCGAATGAAACCTAAACTAACCTTTATTCACCGATCAAATTATACACAAACACCTGATCTCAAATGAGAGCATCCCGAAAGATTTGTTGGAAATTTTATTTGTTAGATTAATGCCCAATAAATATGCAAGTTACATGCCAACGGAGCTATTTATTTC
>JALYOK010000020.1 GCA_030856925.1 Pseudomonadota bacterium | reverse complement strand
GGATTGCGTCAGCGTCGTGTCGAGCACAGGCGACCGTCGTCGTGGTCCGGCGGTCCTCAAGTATCCTCGCCAACGCCGGCCGCATCATGCGCTTAAAGTCGCGCATCGCTGTCCCCGTCGAGCGGTCAACGCCTAGTTCGTCGGCTAGCGAGCCTAGCCAGCTATCGTACACAAAACCCGCGTCAGCGGGTCGCATGGGTCGCAAGTCGTGGGGAATCATCATTCGACCTTCGCGCTTGCTGCCATCGCATGCAGGTCACGCAGCGAAACCGGGTTAGTTCCCGTTCCCGCTGCGCGCAGATATTCCAATTCATTCCGACGAATCAGCATCAAAGTGCGCGTTGCCGATTCGTGGAGCTTTAACTCAGCTCCCGTAATTACCGACTTCGCTGCTACATGTCGGATAACCCGATGGGCGGTCTTTGCGGCGAGGTCTAGCGAGTCCTCAATGTCCCGAAAGCGCACTTCCTGAGGAGAATCTCCGTCGGGCGGCGTGTCGACAACAACGTCTTCATCATCGCCCATCTCATCAATGCGCGCGTTCTCCGGGTCCACCATCAACGCTTTTACACGTTGGATCACAGCGGACAGCGTGTCCTCGCCGCAGCGGCAGACCTTCGCCACCGCCTTCCAATTGCCGTCAAGGTCGAGGTAGGCGCCCCATATCTGACGCTCACGTTCAGTGAGCCGGGGGTGATCACGATACGTCTCCGCTGCGGTGGCCATCTCAGCCGCAAATTCCAGGTTGAGCGCGTCCGTACTGCGGCTGCCTGATTCAGGCTGCGAACGCTTCATATCGTGCGGTGCGAGCCCTTCCGCGCGTAGTTGGGCTTCTACCTTTGCCCTGGTCAATCGCGTCCCTTGATCTTTGTGCCCTTGATTTTCGCGGAAAGCTTGCGGGCCTCGGCTTCGGTAAGGTTCCGCGGAATGATGCCCTTCCACAAATGCCGGTGGCCATGAAGGGCAGGAACGGCGCCCAGGCCTTCGACCACTTCGGCAACGTGGGATGACAGCTTCGCCGACCACGTATAGCCAAGGGCGGCTGCTACTACCTGCGCGACCGTCTTACGTCTGACGACAAAGAACGGATCGGCGGTGAGCTTGAATACATGAAGCACGACGCGCCTAATTTCGTCGTGCGAGGGGAACAACACTCGTCGGCTAACGTCGGCGGTGGTTAAAATCAAGTTGAATTACATTACCAAAAGTTACGGTAACAGGAAGGAGAATCAAACGGGAATAGCTACACGGCGTTATGACAATTGGCAAGACGTGTCTTATGCGGTCGGCTTAGCTGTGACCCTGGACATCTTCGCCAGCGACTCACTCATTCGCCGCCGTTCCGACTCGATAGCGTAGACGGTCAACAGGTCTTCCAGGATGGTGTGCGCCGAATCCAGCGCTGGCGCCTCGCGGTCGGTGATGACTGCACCGCGAAGGCGGCGGGCGGCTGCGATGATAGCCGCGACGTCTGCGTACTGGCTCATTTGTTCCCCTGGGTTAGTTAGGCGCGGCATACCGCACTGGTCGTGGCCGATAGTATCGCCGCTTTTGCAGTCGTTGACTCAGCCCGATCGCCCAGAAAGCAAAGCGCCTCAGGACGCGCGCGACCCATTCCCTCATCGCCAGAACCTATGCAGCAGCACCGCTAGCAAGCCGCACGCAAACGCCAGCCTGCCAAGCTCGCTCACCTTGCCGTCGGTTACCCCATAAACAATCGCGCCAATCGCTGCAACCACTGCCGGAATCGTGAGAATCATCGTGTGTGTCCTTTCGTTCAAAGCCTATCGACAATACCTGTCCCGCAACGCCGCTTCATCCTTCGGTGACAGCAGCCGAAACTCTGGGTAGTCGCCCGGCTTCGGCTCCATTGCAGCGCTCGCCATCATCCCGTCGGCGTCGTGAGCGAGGCCCAGCGCGTGCCCCAGTTCATGCAGGATCTGCCTAAACGCGAGGCCCGTGCTGTCGAGCTGCTTTACCTGGATGTCAACGTGGCCGCTTCGAATGCAAGCCCACATCGGCGCCTTGCTGTCGGTCGCGTCGCTGCAACTATCGCCGTCGTATGACGTGATCGTGATTCCCGCGCCGGGTGTCTCGTCGACAATCAGCATCTGGCAGCCGACACGACGATTCAGCATCTGCATAGCGTCGTTGATCGTGTCGTTGTAGTCCGCGAATACCTCACGGTCCCAACGCACCCCAACGGGTCCGTCCTGCCATCCCGCCGTGATATCCATCCACACGGCTTCGCCTTCGGCTTCCTTCTCTTTCAGCAGGTACACGCCGGCCGCAAGCATCAACATCGAGACCGCGACCGCGAAGATTAGAAATTTTCCTTGTCGGTTCATCGGTTCCCCTTGCTTGTGTTCACCGGCTTAGACGAAATACGGGCGCCGCTTGCCGGGTGAATGCGGTCCTGTAGCGCGTTCGCGAGCACGGCGGGGGGCAGCGGCTTGCGGTCGCATCGTCCGACGTGCTCCCCGGCGCATCGGTCACACGCTGTCATCGGTTCCTCCCGAATCGCCAGAAAACCAGACCCATCGCAACCACTACAAGCGCCGCCCCCCATGCTCCCAACCAATGCCACCATGGCGCCCGCGTCTCGGTCACGTCTCGCGATTTTTCCGCGCTCCTGACTTCCGCCGTCGCGTCTACCTTGGCAACGGTAGCCTCAGCCTGCGTGCCTGCCGTTGTAGAGCTGCCGCTTTCCACGTCGAGGATATCGATCACTGACTCCGCGCCGCCATCGGGAAGTGCTCGCGTCGTGCGCGTAACGGTGCGCCTTCTAGTGACCTGCTTCGTCGCCTCGACTGCCTGGGTAGCGACTACGGTAGTCGTCGCTTCTGCGTGCACCTGGGCGGTTGAGACGCTGGCGGCTTCGTGAGTCGCGACGGTTCGGTGGCTACACCCACACAAAAGACCCAGGAACAGAGCAATCGGCAGCACTACCATTACCATCGTCACGGCTCGCCACACGCGTTGGCCATGTTCGTAGGTGCAAACGCAGCATTGCTGGCGGGCCTCTTCGGCGGCGAAACCCTCGTGTCGCGCGCAATCGCTCACAAGCCACATACCAACCAAATCGCCACCAAAGCGGCGAAAACAATGAAACTGGAAAGTCGGCTCATCGTTTAACCTTTCGCTTCGTTGCCTTCGCGGCCTTCGCACGACGTCGTCGGTCGAATAGGACGGCTGCGTACGCGTAGGACTCAGCGAATAGCAGCATGTCCCACTTAGTCAGGGGCCTGTTCTTGCCGTAGTTTAGATACTGTTCTAGCCGTTCTCTTGCAGGCGGAAGCTCGATCGCGTTCACGCCGTCACGCTCCGCGCATCGAATCCCGCAGATGAGCCGAGAGTGCTAGGCGCCTCGATGCACTCGTGCGCGCCTCGGAGTCCGCAGAGTCCACACGGTGCGGATGCCAGCATCTCGCGTTCCAGCGCCTTGAATCGGTGGCTTTCGTATTCGCGTTCAACCTCTGGCATGGCAGCGGGATACTTGACGCCAGCATGCACCTTGCGCACTGGCTCCCCTGCGGCTTTGGCGTTCTTGATCGCGCTTATGCATGGGCCAGCGCCGCGCCCAGTGAGGCGGTCCAGCTTGTCGGCACACTGGCTGTGTGATTGTTCGTCGCGGTCCCTGTAAATCTCCCAGGTAAGTACGCGGAATGCCCAGCAAGGATCGCAGAACCCGCAACTGGTCCCGTGGCGCGGTTTCAGGCAGATATATCCCCCGTGGTCACTCATGGTAGCCACCTCCAGCGTACGTCTCTGCGTTGTCGAATCGGGTCAACTCGCGCGTGAATTTAAGCGGCACTTCGCCAGTGGGTCCCGCACGGTGCTTTTCAATCAGCAGCTCGGCGCGGCCTCGGTCGATTTCGTCTTTGGTGAACATCTCGGGACGGTGGACAAAAACCACCATGTCAGCGTCCTGTTCAATGGCGCCCGACTCG
>JALYOK010000178.1 GCA_030856925.1 Pseudomonadota bacterium | reverse complement strand
GGGCAGCACACCGATGACGAACTCCTTTGCCAGTTCTACTAAGTCGGTGACGCGCTCGTTTTTCGGCACCGGCGGGCCGAGAGCCGGATTGATGGCGCTGCGCGCCAAGCAGTAGATAATGTACAGGCCAGCCAATAACAGGCCCGGTCCCAACGCCGCGGAGTAAAGTACATTCACAGGTACGCCTAGCACCGGTCCCATGACCACCAGCATCACGCTCGGCGGAATCAAGATGCCCAAGGTGCCGCCCGCGGCAATCGCGCCCGCGGAGAGCTTTGCATCGTAGCTGGCCCGCATCATCACCGGTCCCGCCATGATGCCGAGCACCGTCACGGCGGCGCCGACGATGCCCGTCGCCATGGCGAAGATCGTCGCAGTCAATATGACCGCGAGATAAAGCGACCCGCGCAGCGGCGCAAGCAAGTTGCGCATCGCCAAGAACAAGCGCTCCATCAAACCCGCCTGCTCAGTCATGAAGCCCATGAAAATAAACAGCGGTACGGCAGGCAAGATATCGTCCTTCATCGTGCCCCAAATCTGCAAATAGGCAAGACTGAACGTCTGATTCGTGCCAAGCCCGATCGAGCCGAACACCAGCGCAATGAACAGTAAGGTGAACGCAATGGGGAAGCCGATGAAGATGATGCTGATCATCGCCAGCATCATGACCAGACCCAGAATCTCATTGCCGGTCACGTCATACTCCCGTTCTTAGATTTCGATTTTTTCGTGGTGCACGAGCAGTTTTCCGGTGCGCGCAGCCCACAGGCTTTTAAGCAGCTCAGAGATGCCTTGCAGAAACAGCAACAGCGCGGCCAGCGGCACCACGCCGCGAAACGGCCAAAGCACCGGTTGCCAGATGGTCGCCGTGGATTTTTCATCGATTTCGATCGCGTACTGGAACTCGGCAAACGAGATATAAATTAAAACCGCCATCGACGGCAGAAAAAACACGATGAAGGCGATGCTGTCGATGATGCCTTTCTTACGGTCGGAAAATTTCTCCCACAGCATGTCGGTGCGGACGTGGGCGCCTTTGAGCAAGGTGTACGCCGCGCCCAACATGAATAGCGAGCCGTAGGACATGACGGTAGTATCGAGCGCCCAGACCGTCGGACTGTCCATCACATAGCGCATGAACACCTCAACGACATTGGCCAAAATCAAGGGGATCACGATCAACGCGAACAGATACCCGGTCCATCGGGTAATCCCGTCGATCGCGCGAATCACGCCGAGGTAGAGCGGCGAAGGCTGGTTCATGTTCTATCTAGAGAGTTCAATCACGCGGCCACAAACGATTCGCGGCTGTTTCACTACTTTACCGGTTTCTTCTCCGGCCAATAATGATTGGCGCCGACGTCATAGGGCGCATACACGGCGCGGCGCCCCGGCACCACCTTGGAAGCAAAGGCTTTTTGAGAATCGTAGACCTTCTTGAAGAATGGGTTTTTTGCTTCTTCCGCCTTGGCTATTTCATCCCAGGCGGCCAAAGTCTTCGGCAGAATGTCGGCCGGTGTGCGTTCGATGTTCACACCGTGTTTGGTGCGCAATTCAACCAAGGCATCGGCATTGAGTTTGTTCGACACGAGCTGGGATCGCATGGTCGCCTCCCAAGCCGCCGATTGGATAATCTCCTTTTGATCCTGCGGCAGCTTCTTCCATACCTCGCCGTTGAACAACAGCTCGAGCACCGTCGCGGCCTCGTGCACCGACGGCATATACAGATATTTCCAAATGGTGTGAAAGCCGATCTTCATGTCCTCGGCGGGGCCGACAAACTCGGCGCATTCGATCACGCCGCGCTCACCCGCCGGTACGATCTCGCCGCCCGGAATATTCACGGTGCTCATGCCGGATTTGCTGAACACTTCCGCGCTGATGCCAGTTTGGCGGCACTTGCGGCCCTTGAGATCCTCCCAACTCTTGATCGGCTTCTTGAACCATCCCAGCACTTGGTTCGCCGCCGATGTCATGGGAATCACGTACACGTTGCGCTTTAACTCCTTCTGATAAAAATCCCGATAAAGCTGCAAGCCGCCGCCTTCGTACAGCCAACCCATGTAGTCCATCATGTCCATGCCGAGCGGTCCGCCGGGCGCGGGACCGAACAAAGGCGCCGCGCGGTTCTTGCCGAGCCAATAGGCTGCCGCTGAATGGCCGCCATCGATGACACCTTTATGCACCGCGTCCAACACTTCGAACGGCGGCACCACGGACCCGGGCGGCAAAATGTCGATCAACAAACGCCCGCCCGTCATCGCTTTGACCCGTTCGGCCCAATACTTGGAGCTTTCGAAAATTAAGCTGGAGCTCGGAAAAGTGGATTGCACACGCAGCTTCGTTACCGTCTGCGCCGCCTCCGGTAATATCAATATCGACATCAACCCCGCTACGGCAAGAACGGCGGCGAATAGTTGCCTCGATTTCATTTTCGTCTCCCCAAAATTTTCGCGATTATTTGATGCAATGTTCGGTAAACACTTACGATGGCAGGATCACCCCTTTGCCTGCCGTTTGGGCGTCGAACAATTTATAGGCTTCCTCCCCTTGCTCCAAACGCCAGCGATGGGTAAATAATTTGTCGACCTCGACCCCGCGATCGGCGACATAACGCGCGCATTGCGCTTGGCCCACGGTCGAGAAAGTCCATGATCCGATCAGGGTGACTTGGCGGCGCAATAAATCGTTGCTGACGTCGAGCGTGACGCTATCGCCCTCGCCTACGAAGCACGCCTTGCCCCACGTGCGCACACAGCGCACCGCTTGCGCACGGGCCTGCGGCGAAGACGACGCATCGAGTGCAAGATGGGCGCCGCGGCCATGGGTGAGGTCGCGAATCGCTTGCACAACATTGTCCTGGTTCTTGGGATTGATCAACTCATCGGCGCCCATTGCCTTCGCCTGCGCAAGCCGCTCCTCGCTGGTATCCAACGCGATCACTCGGGCGCCCATTTCGTGGGCGAGCTGCGTTGCCGACAATCCCACCGGACCTTGACCGAAGATGGCGATGGTGTGATCGCCTTGCAGACCTAGGCGCTGCAACGCGCCCCACGCGGTACCGGTGCCGCAAGAAATCGCCGCGCCTGTTTCAAACGATAGCTCGTCGGGCAGCGGCACCAAGGTGCGCGCCGGGCATTTCATGTATCGCGCGTGGGCGCCGTGGCCGGTCGCCCCGTACACTTCTTTCACACCTTCCACGCATAACTGCATCCAGCCCGTCGAGCAATGATCGCAGACACCGCAGCCGCGGTAATGATGCTGCATCGCGCGCATGCCAACTTTTGCTTGGTTTTCCGCAACCCCCGCGCCGACCGCCACCACCACGCCGCAAGGTTCGTGGCCCGCGATGATCGGTCCGCTGACTGTGCCGAGGCCCAGCGAGGATGCGCCGCCGACGGCGCGGTAGAACTTAAGATCGCTGCCGCACATGCCGGACGCCTTAATCTCCAACACCACTTCACCGGCCCCCGGCGTCGGATCGGGAAAATCGAGGATCTCCAGTTTTCGATCGCCTGGAAAAACGATGCCTTTCATACCTTGCTCCTAGATGATTGTTGTTTTACCGCAGCACGAACGGGTTACCCGTCGCTGCGCCGGAATTAATCCATACGCTTTTCACTTGCAAGTATTCGCGGATCGCATCCATCCCGTTTTCGCGCCCGAGTCCGGAATCTTTATAGCCGCCGAACGGCGACATAAAGCTGACGGCGCGGTAAGTGTTGACCCAAACGGTTCCCGCCTGGATGCGCTCGGACATGCGCAGCGCCCGGCCAATGTCGCTGGTCCACACGCCCGAGCCGAGACCGAAGCGCACGTCGTTGGCGATGGCGACTGCTTCGTCTTCGTCATTGAATTTGATGACCGATAACAC
>JALYOK010000395.1 GCA_030856925.1 Pseudomonadota bacterium | reverse complement strand
CGGTTATCATGGAAAAAAATCGCATGCAGTTGTTTAACGAAACGCAGTTGTTTCTCGATCAATGAGTCAGAGGATTCTTAGGTCCCTGGTGTATTGTTTCTTAGTTAAACATAAGCTGTTTGTGGGTGTTGACTCCCCGGAGCAGGCGACCAAAGGTAGAGATGGCGATCGCGTTACCGACGAAGCACACAATAGTTTTCAAGGTGTCCGGGTGAGAGGGCGCCGGCGATTGCAGTCCGCTGTTTCGACAAACGGCGCTTCATATTGGAGGTCCTGATGCGGCTTACCATTCGACAGACGCTGGCGTTGGGCATCGGCATCATTCTCGTGCTGTTTGTCATCAGCGGCATCTTCTCTTACTATCAGACACGCATCGTCGTCGGGCAAGTAGAATCTATCACCAAGGTGAGCTTGGCGAGAAGCGTGTCCACCTACGAGATGGAGATCAACCTGGCGGAGATCGCCGTTGCGGTAAGTGGCTACCTGCACACCCCCACACCCGAGCTGCGCAATCGGTTGGCAGACGATACTCAGGATTTTCAGGATGCTCTGATGCAATTTCAGCAATTCTCGCGGACCCGGCAAGACCGTGACGAGATAGCGCAGATCAGGCAGAAATTCGACCGATATCAGCTTAGCGCGACAGAACTGATTCGCGTGCATGACGTGCAAGCGCAAAAAATTCGCGCCTACGGAGAGCTGGCGCAGGTACTCGATCGCGAGTTGCGCGGGGTTTACGAAACCCGCGTAGCGACCAATGACATCAAGAGAAACAACAGAGTCCGGATTGCGATGCGCATATCTAACGCTTTGCACGGAATGGCCGAGATGCTGGGCATTTTTCTTGTTACCCGTACGCCGGAGTACGAAACTGGGATGGCCCAATACCTACAAGAATTGCTACAGAGTAGCGACGCTTACGTGAAGGCCACCGGACCAGGCGAAGCGCTGCAAACGGCGCGTGAGCAGCATCAAGCAGTAATCGAGGTAACCCGTCGGGTCGGCCCAATCGTCGCGCTGCAGAAAGAACTTGACGGCCTATTCATGGGTTTCCTTGCAATGAGCAGCCAATTGGATGATCTGCTGGACAACGAAATCCAACCGTCCTCATGGCAACAACTCAATAGGGTCAGCGCGACCGCGGTTGCTGCGGTAAAGAACGCGGACGCTGTTCTTTGGGTAACTCTTTGTCTCGGGCTGGCCGTCGGCCTGCTGGTGGGGCTCGCCACCGCGCGCGGGGTGATGCGCCACATTCGTGATCTCACGGTGGGCGCGCAGGCCATCGCCCGGGGCGATCTTTCGTCGCGCGTCACGGTTCTGCCGGGCCACGAGTTCGCGATTCTTGGCGAGTCCTTCAACTCGATGGCGGCGGCACGGGCTCAGGCAGAGGCGTCGCTGTTACAGGCCAACCGGTTGCTGCAGGACGAACTCGACGCGCGCCACGTTAACGAGGAGAGACTGAAACTGGCCGCCGCAGTGTTTAACAGCGCCAGCGAAGCTATCGTCATCACCGACAACGAGAGCATTATAGTGATGGCCAACAAAGCGTTCGAGCGGATCACTGAATACGATAGCGGCGAGGTGATTGGCAAAAACGTGAGGCTGCTTTCCGACAGGGGCGCGGAAGAAATGTCGGTCACTATGAATTTCGCGCTCCGGGAGACTGGTCACTGGCAAGGGCAGCGGATACTTCGCAACAAGGCTGGCAGGCGATTTCCGGCTTGGGAAAGCGTTACCCTTGTGCTCGACCCATCGGGTCAGTTGATCAATCAGGTCTGGGTATTCGCGGACATCACGCCGCTGAAGCAATCGGAAGAGCAGTTGCGCCATCTTGCCCACCACGATTCGTTGACTGGCCTGCCCAATCGACTGCTGTTCACCGACCAATTGCAAAATGCCATCGCCCGCGCGGACCAACACGCAGAGTTCGTTGGCCTGTTTTTCGTCGACCTGGATCGATTCAAGACCATCAACGACACCTTCGGGCACAGCACCGGCGATAGCTTGCTGCGGGCCGTTGCGGACCGGTTGCGGCAGTGCGTGCGCGACACCGATATTGTCGCGCGACTGGGTGGAGATGAGTTCACGATAATTATGGAAGGTGTCAGACAGAGCGACGATCTGGCGCGCGCCGCCGAAAAGATCCTAGAAGCTTTCACCGCGCCGATCTTGGCAGCGGACCACGAACTGATCATCGCCGCGAGCATTGGCATCAGCGTCTATCCCAGAGACGCCCAGGATCCCGAGGCATTGCTGCGGCATGCGGATACCGCGCTGCATATCGCCAAGGAGCAAGGCAAGAATTGCTACCGCTACTATGCTCCTGGGGCGACCGACGTGGCGCTCATGGGGAAGATTGAGAACGGCCTGCGCCGAGCAATTGCGAAGAACGAGCTGTTCTTGCAGTTTCAGCCTCAGAATAATGCCGCAACGGCCGAGCTGGTCGGTCTGGAGGCGCTGGTTCGCTGGCGGCATCCGGAAATGGGCGTGCTCTATCCCGATCAGTTCATTGCAATTGCCGAACAGTCGGGTCTGATCGTGCCGTTGGGAAATTGGGTGCTGCGCAAGATATGTCAGCAGATCAGGCTCTGGCAGGAGGCCGGTTGTCGTTCGGTAAGAGTTGCCGCAAACGTTTCAATCCAGCAACTGCTCCGTAGCGACTTCGCCGACAAGCTACAGATCTTACTGAACGAGCACGGCGTGGCGCCCCAGCAGCTTGAGATCGAAATCACGGAGAGCATGCTGCAGCAGGGTAACGCTGTTGTGAACGCGATAAGTATGACCAAAATGCTGGGGGTGTTTTTGACGCTCGACGATTTCGGTGTTGGCTACTCTTCTCTCAGTTCTTTGAAAGGTCTGCCATTCGATCGCGTCAAGATCGATCGCTCGTTCGTTGGCGGTCTGCCGAACAGCTCGCAGGACGGGGCGCTCACCAAAGGCATACTCGCCATGGCAAAAGCTCTCGATCTGGATACGGTTGCCGAGGGCGTCGAGACGGTTGAGCAGCTTCAGTTTCTGGTGGCCCACGGCTGCGACAATGTACAGGGGTATTTGATTGGGCGGCCTCTGGATGGCGATGCCGTGCAGACACTGTTGCAGGCGGAGGAAGTTTTGTCTTAAAGGGTCTTTGACCGTTTGTCAAAACAGGTTGGTGACGAGACAGGCGGATGCCTAAAAAATGATCAACTTCGTAATAACGCCTGCGCCGCACCCGTCAAGGCGGGATATTCGGCCAAGATCACTTTAGTCGGAATCGCTTTCAGATAGTCAGCGAAGCGGCCTTTGGCTTCGAAACGTTCGCGAAATGGCGAGCGGTCGAAGAATTCTCCCAGCTTCAGCACAATTCCGCCGCCAATGTAAACGCCGCCGCGGGCGCCAAGGGTCACTGCCAAATTTCCCGCAGCGGCGCCTAACATGCCGCAAAACGTATCCATCACATCGCGGCACAAACCGTCGTTTCCACGCAGGGCGCGCTCGGTGATGGTCGCGGGTGTCGGCGCGGGGCCCCTCTCGCCCTGCAGTTCGGCGATAGCGCGATAAAGGGAAGGAAGACCGATGCCGGAGATCAAACGTTCCGCCGATA
>JALYOK010000385.1 GCA_030856925.1 Pseudomonadota bacterium | reverse complement strand
TCGTTGGTTAAGTAAAGGAGATGCTTGCGGTACATGTCTAAATTTTGACCTTGCTGATGGCATCGTAGATTGGCCCGAATACCGGCAGCAGCGTCATGATCAAAATGGAGCCGATCACCAGGATCGTGATGGGCTCGATCAAGCGTTGCACCGCTTCAATGGCTTCCTTGACATCGCGGGTGTAAAAATAGCTGACGTTGTTCAGTGCGGTGTCCAATCCTCCGGTCGCCTCTCCCACTCTTAGCATACGCAATACCAAAGGCGGAAACAGGCCGACGCTCTGAAATCCTTCCGTCAAGCTCTTTCCCTCGGAAATGGCGCGCCCAACGTCGGCAAGGCCCGCTTCGATCACTTTGTTACCCGAAATTTTTTCGGAAATGCGTATGCAGTCGAGGATGCTGATGCCCGAGGCATACATCAACGCGAAAAATGTCGAAAAGCGCGCCAGAATAATCCGCCGCTGCACCGTTCCGATGAGGGGCACCCGGAGTTTTAGTTGGTCCAATCGATAACGGAACTTGCTGTTCGATTGCGCCAATGCGCCGAAACCAAACAACATAATTATGGGGATTGCCAGGATCAGATACCAATAGTTGACGAAGAAGCTGGAAACCGCGATCAGGACCTTCGTACTCGTTGATATTTCCGAGTCCAGGGTCCGGATCACGGCGGCGAGTTTCGGCACCAGGTAAATCATCAAAAAAAACACCACCCCCATTACGACTACGCCGGTGACCGCCGGATAGATTACGATATTGCGCGTTTGTTTTGCGATTTCGTCCTGCCACTTCAGATTTTCGGTTAGCTTGAGCAGTACTTCGCCGAGTTGGCCGCTTTGTTCACCGGCTCGCACCAAGCTGACGAAGACCGTATCGAAAAGTCGCGGATGTCCGGCCAATGCTTCCGACAGCGTTTTTCCGCCCTCGATGGTTTCAATCAGATTGGCCAACACCTCGCGAAAGTGTGGCTTTTCCACACTATCACGCAAGTCGACCAGCGCGTCGATGATGGGTACGCCCGCCTTGAGCAGTTGCTCCAAATGAAAAGAAAAGTTAATCAATTCCTGACGGCTGATCGGCGAGCCGAATTGCATCCCTCTCAAGGCGCTCGCTGGGCGGCTTGTGACCAGATCCAAGCTCATGCGCTTTAGACGCATTTCCAGATCGAGCGCGTTCACGGCATCAAGGTTGCCGCGTATTATTTTTCCTTGAACATCCATGGCGCGATAGGCGAACTGCATGGCGAATGGCTTAAAAGATCCGATCCGTAAGATCGACTACTCGGGAAATTTCGTCCAGCGATGTCTCACCGGTCAGGATGCGTCCGACGCCATCCTCGGCCAACGACCAGAAGCCTTTCTCATCGGCTAACTTGCGCATCTGGCGGCCGGTGGCGCGGCGCGCGATGAGTTCGTCGAGATCCGCGTCCATCTTGAGTATTTCCATGATGGCGGTGCGCCCTTTGTAACCGGTTCCGTTGCAATAGCTACAGCCCACCGGGTAATAGACCAAGAGTGTTGGATCGATTGTTTCAGTTGGGCGTCTCAACAATTTGAGGGTCGTGGCGTCGGCTTGCTGCGACCGTTTGCAGCGCGTGCACAAGCGCCGCACCAGCCGTTGCGCAATCACGCCGATGATATTGCCCGCCATGATGTCCGGCAGCACACCCAGATCGAGCAAGCGCGGGAACGCGCCGATTGCGGAATTTGTATGCAATGTCGAATAGACCTGATGGCCTGTCATGGCGGCGCGAAAAGCCATCTCGGCGGTATCTTGATCGCGTATCTCGCCTACCAGAATCACGTCGGGATCCTGGCGCATCATGGAGCGAATGCCGTTGGCGAAATCAAGCTTTACGGCCTCATTTATCGACGTCTGACGTATCAGCGGCATGGGATATTCCACCGGCTCTTCCAACGTCATGATGTTGATAGCTTCGACGTTGATGCGATTCAAAATCGAATAAAGCGTCGTGGTCTTTCCGCTACCGGTCGGGCCGGTCACCAAGATCATGCCCTCGGGCCGAGCGATCATAAGTTGCAGAGCGTGCAAACCTTGTTCCTGCAATCCCAAACGTTCGAGCGGCACAATGCCTTTTTGCCGATCCAAGATGCGCAGCACAATATTCTCACCGTGGGTCGTCGGCAGGCTAGAGACACGGAAATCCACCGGACGACCCGTTAGCACCAAGGAAAATCGCCCGTCCTGCGGCGCGCGGGTCTCGGCGATATTCATGTTGCTCATAACCTTCAGGCGCACCACCATCGCCGCCCAGTAATTCTTGTGCAGCGATCGGATTTGGCGCAGCACACCGTCCAACCGATATCGCACCCGCAGAAATCCCTGTTCGGGCTCGAAGTGAATATCCGACGCACTTTGTTTCGCGGCGTCGTTCAGGATCGCGTCGATGAGCCGCACTACCGGCTGGCTGTATTCGTCGAAGTTCGCCTGCAGACTTGCGTAATCGATCTCGCCGGTTTCTATCTCGTGCAAAATGCCGTCGATCGAGAGTTCGAACCCATAATAGTGTTCAATGCCGGCGACGATGTCCGAATCCCGCGCCAACACCGGCTCGACAAAGATACTATCCGGCACCAATGCACGTATCTGATCAAGCGCCACCACATCGGTCGGATCCGAGATCGCGATTATCAGCTTGTTTTCCTCACGCACCAAGGCGACGGGCAGAACGTGGTAACGACGTGCGGCATCCTTGGGAATCAACAGCAAAGCGGCGGGATCCGCCACGGCGTTCGACAGGTCGATCGCGACCTGACCGAGGCTTTCGGACAGGATGTCGCGAATGGTCGCCTCGGACACGAAGCCGAGGCTGACCAATAATTTACCTAAGGGAGTATTACGTTTTCTCTGTTCGATCAGCGCGATGCGCAACTGATCCTGGCTGATGATGCCCTTTTCCAGCAACACGGTACCGAGGGGTTGTTTAGCGATTGCATTGGCGCCAACGGGTACGGCAGCCATAGTTCGGTTAGGGAGCCGCCGCCAATTCGCTAAGTCGGGATGCCACGTCCGCCGAACGAAACCGCGCGCTTTGATTCTTGGCAAGATCGAGCGCCTTGCGGTAATAGGACACTGCGTGTTTGATCTGACCAAGCTGGTCCAGGCTCACTGCGAGGTTATAGGCATAATCGGGATTTCCCGTGGCTAAACTATGGGCGTCAAAGTAAGCCTGTTGCGCCTCGTCCCAGCGGCCTTGGTTAGCGTATTGATTGCCGAGCGCAAAATGCAGTTGGGCGGAATCCGGGGTACGCGCCAGCTCGAATTTGATTTGGCTCTCGCTGGGGCCACCGGGCTGTCGAATGGAGGCTAAACCGGCCAATGCCGCGGCATTCTGCGGCTCCAACTCCAAGGCGCGCCGATAGTAACGTTCCGCTGGATTTAACTCGCCTTGATTGGCGGCGATGGTGGCGAGTCCCAGGAGCGCGTCGACATTGGACGGATCACGCTCAGCCGCAATGGAATACAGGCGTTTCGCCTCAGCGTGCTCACCGGAAAGCAGCGAGTTATAGGCGAGAGTGAGGTCCGGGTCGAAATCCTCGCCGCCGCGATTATCCCGGCTAACGTTAATTGCGCCTGCATTTTTCGCGGAGCGCCGCGTCGTCACGCCACGCCCTCGTCGTGCCTGCTCGATTTCGCTGCGCACAGTGTCTTCTGTAGAAAATTCTTTTGACGGCACACGTTCAGGTCGAGCGACGGACGCTTTTGACGCGCCCCGTCGCGTCCGCTTGGCTTTCGGCGGTTTACCTGCGGCTGGAGAAACTGGCGCAACCTCGGCTGCAGGCGTGGCTGCCGCCGGCGAGAAGGACGGCGTTACCGGCGGCAACGGCGGTGCCTCGGCAGCGGACCGGGTTGCCGGCGCGACAATAGCGATGAGTGGTGCAGCGCTCGCCGCTGAGGCGGGTGCCGCCGGCAGGGCGGGATCGCGCACCTGAACCTGTTGAACCGGGCGGCTTGGAGGGAACGCAAAGCTATACCATATATAAAAACCGCCGGCCGCCAGCAGCAACGCTGCCAGGCCCCCGACCATTAAAATTCCGGCCCGGCTGCGGGGCGCCGCTCGCTTCGCTTGAAACAAGGTTTGCGCTGCTTCTCGTTCCTTACTAACCCGGTGACTTTCGAATTTACCGGAACTGCTTGTCGCATCGGCAGCAGCCAATGGAGATTGGGGCGAGGGGGCATGACCGGCATCGGCAGCCGGCGGGAAGAATTTTGGTTCGGTGCGCGATGGCGCTGCCGAGAAGTTCGGCGCGATCTCGTCGACGATAGGGTCCGGCGCCGGTTCGGTGAGAGTCCATTCGCGAGCTTTCGCTTCCGGCTCGATTGCCGGCGCAATCATACGCGGCTGCGCGAGCTGCGGTTCGGTATGCGCTCTCTTGGTTTGTTCCGCGCGCTTCAGCGCATCGATCAGCAGACTCATGGCGACGTTGGCCGGCTGGGGACGCGACGCAGAAAGTCGCTGTCGGGCAACGCGCTGCGATAGGCGCGCAAATCGCCATCGACGCTCGCCTCGCGGACGACGATCGGCCGCAGAAAAATCACCAGCTCGGTTTTGGTGTTGGCATCGTCGCGGAAACTGAATGCATCACCGGCCACCGGGATCCGCGATAACACGGGAATGCCGTCGCGTTGTTTTTGCACGCTGTCTTGCATTAACCCGCCGAGCACGGCGATCTGGCCGTTGGAGACTTTCAGCACGGACTCCATCTCGCGGGTTTGGATTTGCGGCACACGACTGACGACATTGGCATTCGCCAGATCGGGATTCGGATCGTTCACAAAACTCGTGATTCTGGAAATGGTTGGTCGCACGTTGATGAGAACGCTGTCGTTGTCGCTGATCTGAGGTTGGACGCTCATAACCAACCCCACCGGAACGGAATGGGCCGTCGTTGTAAACGTTTTTTCCGACACGCCCTGAGTCGTCGCGGTGACCGACGCAGAAATGCTGAAATACACCACGTTATCGACCACTTTCAGCATGGCGGTTTGATTGTTCAACACCATCAACTTCGGACTCGACAGCACGCGCGTGGTGCCGAACGAATCCAGCAGACGGATCGACGCCGCCACATTGCCGGCGAAGCGTGCGGCGGTGTTGGCGTAGCCGATGAAGAAATTCGGCGCTTGACCCAGCCGCCCTGCCGACAAATTCTGATTGAACGTCACGCCGTTACCACCGTCGGCAATGCGGCTCCAATCGACACCAGCCTGGTAATTCTCATTCAGACGAACTTCCACCACCGTCGCCTCAATCAGCACCTGGCGTCGCGCCGAACCCACGACTGCATCGAGAAACTCCTGCACCGTTTCGTGCTGCCGCGAGGTTGCTCGCACGCTTATGATGCCGGTCTCGGGGTTGGCGATGACGGACGCTGCTTCGCGATAGGTCACGCGCCGGGTGGTGGTGATTTCTTCACCTTCGATTTCGCCGTCGCGCTTGGGCTCGTAGATGCCGCCGAAGGGCTCGTTGCCTTGAGGGGCTTTCTTTTCCTTAACCCCACCTGTGGAGGATTGCTGCAACCGACGCTCGGTAATGAGATCGCTGCTGCCCACCGGCAGGACTTTGTCGGTTTCCTTCAGCATGTCCTTCACGTTCTGGATCAAGGTTTCCCAGAAGCGATTCTTAGACGTGTTGGTCAGGTTGGTCGTAGAATTGTTGCCGCCTCCCCCCCCTTCCTTCACCATGCCGGTAGTCGCAATTTGGGTGGAGATTGCGACTTGCGAGGTAGTGTCTCGAGCTAAGTTGACGTAATCGATTTTATAATTGCGCAGGAACGGCGTATCGCGCAGAACCACCAAGGTTCGCCCATCGAGTTCGTAACGCATATCGACTTGCTTCGAGATCCGGCCGAGTATTTGCGGTAAAGTCTGGTCGATGGCATTTAAGG
>JALYOK010000382.1 GCA_030856925.1 Pseudomonadota bacterium | reverse complement strand
ACGCCGGGCAAAAAGACTTGCGAGGAGGTCGCGGAATTCCTCAAACAGCCTTTATCGCGCACGGTGAAATCCGTCGTAGTCGTGGCATCCGACAAGCTGGTCATGCTGCTTCTGCGTGGTGATCACGCGCTTAACGAAGTGAAGCTGGGAAAGATTCCGGGTCTGCAAGATTTTCGCCTGGCCAGTTCGGAGGAGATTCATGCAAAAGCCGGAGTGCCGGTCGGCTACATGGGTCCGGTTGGTCTTAATGAGGAGATCATGATCATCGCCGATCGCACCGTCGCGGCGATGAGCGATCTCATCTGCGGCGCTAACGCCGATGGCTATCACTTGGCTGGCGTGAACTGGGGCCGCGATCTATCGGAGCCAGGCTTGATTGCCGACATTCGCAACGTCGTCGCCGGCGATGCCAGCCCCGATGGCAAAGGCACGTTGGAAATCGCGCGCGGCATCGAAGTGGGCCACATATTTCAACTTCGCACGAAATATTCCGAAGCGCTGTCGGTGACCTTTCTGGACGAGGGCGGCAAATCCCAGTTAATGGAAATGGGCTGTTACGGAATCGGCGTATCGCGCATCGTCGCCGCCGCCATTGAACAAAATTACGACGAGCGCGGCATTATGTGGCCTAAAGCCATGGCGCCGTTTCATGTCTACATCGCGCCAATCGGCTATAAAAAAAGCGAGGCAGTGCGCGCGGCGGCGGAAAAGCTGCACACCGAACTCATTGCCACAGGTTTGGAAGTCCTGCTCGACGATCGCGACGAACGGCCCGGCGTCATGTTTGCCGATCAGGAGTTGATCGGTGTCCCCCATCGAATAGTCGTCAGCGACCGCGGGCTAAAGGAAAATAAATTGGAATATCAACGGCGTGGTGAGACAGAAGTTCACAAGCTGGACTTGCAAAATGGCGTGCAGCAGCTAAAATTACGGCCATGATCTTTCTCCATAATTTTCAGTTCGGCCGATTTGTCCCGCAAGCGCTTGTCGCGATGTCGCTCGCGCTGGCGATAACCGTGGCCGAGGCTGGCACTCAGCGCGAAGAGCGGTTATCGGACAGCGTGAAATCCGCATTGCATAAAGCCGTTGCCGATACGCCCATCACCCGCACCTATTTCGGCTCTGAATCTCAGGAAAGAGTTTGGCTGGGGGAAATGTCCAACCGCTTGAAGAAAAAATTCCCCGATGAAGCCCAACGCCTGGATTTCCTCAAGACCTTTCATTACGAGACCACGCGCGCGGGCCTCGATCCGGAAATGGTGCTTGGGTTGATCCAGGTCGAAAGCAATTTCCGCAAATATGCTCTGTCGACCGCCGGCGCGCGCGGCTTCATGCAGGTCATGCCGTTCTGGGTCAGGCAAATTGGCAGCAAGGATCACAATCTCTTCAATCTGCGCACAAATTTGCGTTATGGCTGTATCATCCTGCGCCACTATCTCGATATTGAAAAAGGCGACTATTTCCGCGCGCTGGGCCGCTACAACGGCAGCCTGGGCCGAGTAGAGTATCCCACGCTGGTGGTGAATGCGTGGAGAAATAAGTGGACCATCAAGGTTCGCCGCGCCGATAACGAGATTTCCCGTAAGCGTCGGTCCTAGCCGCTTCGCGTTGTTCTGCTAACGTTGTCCTTCCCGGGACAAAGCGGGACCCATTCTGCGCAAAGTCAAACTGAATTTCCGCCGGTTTCCACGTAGGCTAAAGGCCGCGGGAACGGCAACCGTAGGATATGGCTGACAGCCAATTTCCAGGCGCCCCTCCAGTTAGTACTCATTCCTGCCAATGAGCAAAAAATCAAGCCGTAGAAAGCAAATCAAACTCGGTAAAAATTCCATCCACCGTCTCGACATCAACCTGATCGACGCGGGCGCCGCGCGGCCCGTGACGCGCCCAGGCCAACATTCCCGCGACCGATTTTTCCGGTCCCTGAAGCACCGCTTCCACGGTGCCGTCGTGGCGATTACGCACCCAGCCTGTGACATTGAACCGTATGGCTTCGCGATACATCGCGGCACGAAAACCGACGCCTTGGACTTTGCCGTGAATTGTAAAGTGTTTTGTTTCGATCATTCGATTTCCACTTTGCCGCGGCCTTGCTTGATGGCGCCTTCACGTTTCTTGGTAGCCAGGCGGCGTTCCTTGGATCTCAGCGATGGCCTGGTTTTGATGCGCTTCTTCGGCACGTGATTAAGTTTTTTCAAGCGTTCGATCAGCCGTTCGAAGGCGATTTCTTTATTGCGAAATTGCGATGGCGAATCCTGCGCGATAACGACGACACCTGACGGCGAATGCCTTAGACGCAAGGCGGAATTGGTCTTGTTCACATGCTGCCCGCCCGGCCCGCTGGCCCGAAACACGTCGATCTCAACTTCATTTTCGAGCACCGCGCGATCGACGGAATAGGGCGGCGGAGAAAGCGCGTTTCGCAGCATATCTCTTTAACGATGAGCTCAGTACGAGTATGATTCTAACGTCAATCGTTCGATCAAGTTTTAAATCATCTATGGAGAAAATATGAAGCTGCGTATTTCGCGTACTGTGTTGGCGGCATCGCTCGCGTTGGTGGGGTTGGCCTATGTCGCGCCGAGCTTCGCCGATGAGACCTGTAACTCACCCTACATGAGCAAACTCATCAAAGGCCAGGAAGATTTCGTTTACGTCTGGACCTTAGGCGTTGACGGCATGGGCGATGGTAAGGACAAACTCGTCACTGTCGTTGTCAATCCGAAATCCAAGCAATACGGCAAAGTCATTGCGACCCTGTCGGTCGGCGCGCGTGGCGAAGCGCATCACATGGGCTTTACCGACGATCGGCGGTTTCTGTGGGCCGGGGGGCTTGATAACAGTAAGATTTACGTGTTCGACATTCATAGTAGTCCGGCAAAACCCAAGCTACTCAAAACCATCGATAACCTCGCTCAGAAAACGGGCTATGTCGGCCCGCATACTTTCTACGCCATGCCCGGCCGCATGCTGGTCGGCGCGCTGTCGAACAGCAAGGACCACGGCGGTGTCACCGGCATGGCGATGTATAACAACAAAGGCGATTTCGTCGCAAAGTACGATATGCCCACCGACAACGGCGGCGATGGTTATGGCTACGATATCGGCATCAATCCCGGCAAGAATATCATGCTCACGTCCAGCTTCACCGGCTGGAACAATTACATGATGGACCTTGGCAAGCTGATCAAAGACGGCGAAGCGATGAAACGCTTCGGCAACACCATGGTGCTGTGGGATTTGAAAGCGATGAAGGCGAAGAAAGTCTTCAGCGTACCCGGTGCGCCGCTCGAGATACGCTGGAGCTTGAAGCCCGGCGACAATTGGGCGGTCACGGCGTCGGCGCTGACCTCGAAAATTCATCTTATCAAACAAGACGACAAAGGCGAATGGCAAGCAAAAGAAGTCGCCACCATTGGCGATCCGGCGAAGATTCCGTTGCCGGTGGACATCAGCATCAGCGCCGATGGCAAGGGCCTGTGGGTCAATACGTTCATGGACGGCAAGACGCGTTATTTCGATTTGAGCAATCCGGAAGCGCCGACGCAGACCTTTGAAAAAGTCACCGGCAAGCAGGTCAACATGGTGTCTCAAAGCTGGGACGGTAAGCGTGTCTACATCACCTCGTCGCTGCTCGCCAACTGGGACAAGAAAGGCGACGACAACGAGCAAATGCTGCGCGCTTTCAACTGGGACGGCAAAGATCTCACCATGGCCTTCGAAGTCGATTTCAATAAGGAGAAACTGGGACGCGCTCATCACATGAAGTTCGGGACGAAGTCTTTGCGGACGGCGTTTGACGAGAATGAGAAAGATAAAGTTGCCGTAGGCCAATAAGTGATTCGGAGTCTGAAACAGGACACCATCGCTGAAATAGTCTTCCTCCTCTTCAAGAGCCTGCCCCGAGCTGGCCGAAGGGGGAGGACCGAGGTGGGGATGGGGTTTCAATCGATGTGCGGCGCAACCTTGAAAGGGTATGTGACAAATCGACTTTTCTTTTGTTTCTTTTTCTTAGTCGTGTCAATTGGGGTGCGTGCTCACGAAATCGAACCCCTAACCTCCCTGAGCTTCACGCCACCCACACCGGGAAGCTACCAACTGCAACACATCATGCCCGTTCCCGAGGGCACGGTGCTCGATCTCGACGGCGAAGCAAAATCGTTGCGAACGTTCACCCGCGACAAGATTACTTTACTCTCGTTTATCTATACCTCTTGCGCCGATCCGGACGGCTGTCCGCTGGCCTATCAAACGTTCGGTGATCTCAAGCAATACATCGTCGCTCGGCCCGAGTTCACTGACAAAATTCGCTTTGTTAGTCTAAGCTTCGATCCGCTGCGCGATACGCCGGAGACAATGCAACATTACGGCGGCAGCCATGTGCGCGATGGCGAGGGCTTGCAGTGGTTTTTCTTGACCACGCCGTCCGCCGCAGCGCTTCAGCCGATGGTCGAGGGTTTCGGTCAAGACGTTCAAGTCGTCGTCGATAAAGAAACCGGCGAGATCAGCCAGGAACTGAGCCACGTGCTCAAAGTATTTCTGATCGATCGCGAGGGCGACGTACGCGAAATTTACACCACCTCGTTTCTGCTACCGCAAGTGGTGATGAACGATATCGAAACTCTGTTGCTTGAGTGACAGGGCCATCAGGATGCGTCAACAGCATGCTTTAAGAACCAGTAGCCCCAGGCCACCCCGTATTCATGCGGTTCTCGGAGCACTGCTCTGTGCGGTCAGTGTGCTTGCCGGCGATGGGCCGAATGCTTTGCTGGGGCTTCCTACCATCGTCGTCCCTGTCGACAATCCCATAACGCCGGAGAAAGTCGCCCTCGGCAAGAAACTCTTTATGGATCGACGCCTCTCACCGAACAACACTTTGTCCTGCGCGATGTGCCATGTCCCCGAACAAGGCTTTACGCAGAACGAACTGGCGACGTCCGTCGGCTTCGAAGGCAAGAGCCTGCGTCGCAACGCACCGACATTGTTGAATGTCGCGTTGCACGATAGATTCCAGCGCGACGGCGCGAAACCATCGCTTGAAGCCCAGGCCTGGGGGCCT
>JALYOK010000347.1 GCA_030856925.1 Pseudomonadota bacterium | reverse complement strand
AGCCAGATCGTCACCATTAATCAAGCGCGAACCGAGCCTGCGAATCCGGCTGCTGCGATCAGTTTTAGCCACGCGGCGAAACTAGCGATGCCTGCGGTCGTTAACATTTTCACCAGCAAAGCCATTCGAAATCGCCGTGAACCCTTTATGGACGATCCTTTGTTACGGCGTTTTTTCGGCGATCGATTCGATGGCGAAGAGCAGTCTCAATCCAGTCTGGGTTCCGGCGTGATCGTGAGCCGGCAGGGATTTATCCTCACCAACCACCACGTGGTCGAAGCCGCCGACGAGATCCAGGTAGCCTTGGCCGATGGCCGCGACATTCCCGCCAAGCTGGTAGGCGCCGATCCTGAAACCGATCTGGCGGTATTAAAGGTGAGTTTAACGGATCTGCCGGCGATGACTTTCGGCAGTTCCGACACCATCAGGATCGGCGACGTGGTGCTGGCGATCGGCAATCCGTTCGGCGTCGGGCAGACAGTCACCATGGGCATAGTCAGCGCCGTGGGACGCAGCCATTTGGGCATCAATACCTTCGAGAACTTCATTCAGACCGACGCGGCCATCAATCCCGGCAATTCCGGCGGCGCGCTGATCGATATTTCCGGCAACCTGATCGGCATCAACAGCGCCATCTACTCGCGCAGCGGCGGCAATCAGGGGATCGGCTTCACCATTCCCGTCAGCCTCGCCAAAAAAATCATGGAACAGATTATCCAGACCGGCGCCGTCACCCGTGGCTGGATCGGCGTGGAAGTGCAAGACGTTACCCCGGAGTTGGCGGAATCTTTTAACCTCGGCACCCAGCAAGGAGCTTTGATCGCCGGCGTTTTGCGCAATGCGCCCGCAGACCTGGCTGCTATCCACCCCGGCGACGTGGTGGTCGACATTGCCGGCAAGCAAGTGACCAATTCCTCGTCACTGTTAAATTTGATCTCTGAATTGCCGCCCGGCAAATCCGCAAAGATCAAAGTCATCCGCGCCCAGAAACCCATTATCGTCGAGGTCAACATCGGCACTCGACCGAAACAGCAGATCGAACGCAACTAGCTAACCGCTGATGAACGTCTATCGGCCGCGCCGAACTTATTAGAGGTTCTCTCGACCCGGCGGCTGGCGGATTTGCCCAAAGTCCGATAAATGGCTTAAAATCTCGAACTTTTCCCCATTTTCCTCAGGGCAGAACCATGGTTGTTATTCGTTTGGCTCGCGGTGGCTCGAAAAACCGTCCGTTTCACAATATTGTTGTCGCTGATTCGCGTAATCGCCGCGACGGCCGCTTCATCGAGCGCGTTGGCTTTTATAACCCAATGCTCAAAGAGGGCCCGGACCAACTGCGCATCAGCCTCGATCGCGTCAGCTACTGGAAGGGCAAGGGCGCCATCGCTTCCGACGCCGTAGAGAAGCTGATTAGGCGTGGCGGCCAAGCGGTCGCCGCTGTTTAGCGGCTCGTCGCCGCAGACACCGCCGGAAGATCTGGTGGTAATGGGGCAGGTGATTGCCCCGTTCGGCATCAAGGGTTGGTTGCGCATCCGCTCCTTCACTGATGATATCGACACTCTCGCGAATTACTCCAACTGGTGGCTGCAATTGGCGTCCGGATGGAAATTGTTCCAACTCGCCGATTCCGAAATCGGAAACAAAGGCATGACTGCGGGCTTGACCGACATTACTGACCGAGCGCAAGCGGAAACGCTGCGCAACGCGCAGATCGCCGTATCGCGTTCAGCGCTGCCGCCGCTTGAAAACGATGAATTTTACTGGGCCGATTTGATCGGCTTTGCGGTCGAAACGCCGGAACAAGCCAAGCTGGGCGTATTGGATGGATTAATGGAAACGGGTGCCGCAGAGGTGCTGGTGGTGAAAGGTGAAGCGGCACATTTGATTCCCGCGGCACGGATCAAAGAGGTCGACATGGATACGCGGTGTATCACCGTCGACTGGGGTTTGGATTTCTAAGTCGTGCAATTTGATGTAATTACGTTGTTCCCGCCAATGTTCGAAGCCGTGACCCACTACGGCATCACCCGGCGGGCGTTCGAAGAAAAGCGTTACGAACTGCATACATGGAATCCGCGGGATTTCACCGAGAATAGTTACCGGACGGTCGATGACCGTCCCTACGGCGGCGGGCCGGGCATGGTGATGTTGGCCGAACCGCTGGGCAAAGCGATACGTGCGGCTACGGCAAGACAAATCGCCGCCGGAATCGCGAAGTCGACGGTGGTCAGCCTCTCGCCACAGGGCGAGCGGTTGCATCACAATATGGTGATGCAGTTGGCGGGCGAGGCGGGGTTGATCCTGATCGCCGGGCGCTACGAAGCCGTCGACGAACGGCTGTTGCAGCGCGACGTGAATCGTGAGATATCGATCGGCGATTTCGTGTTATCGGGCGGCGAATTGCCCGCCATGGCGATCATCGATGCGATCGTGCGGCAATTGCCCGGCGTGTTGCACGACGCGGATTCCGCCAAGCAGGATTCGTTCGTACATGGCCTATTGGACTGCCCGCATTACACGCGGCCGGAGATATATGAAGGCATGGATGTGCCCTCGGTGTTGATGTCCGGCCACCACGCGGACATCGAGCGCTGGCGTAAGAAACAAGCGCTGGGCCGAACTTGGCAGCGGCGGCCCGATCTGTTGGCGAACTATGCGCTGACGAAAGAGGAAGCGAACTTGCTGGAAGAATTTAAGCAGGAACAGTAGTAACTACAAAACGCGCCCATCATGACTGGCAAGCTGCTAGATCATGCGCTGGGTGAAAGTTAACTAAACAAGGAGTTACTTATGGATATCATCCAACAACTCGAGCAGGAAGAAATCGCTCGTCTCGATAAGAAAATCCCCGACTTCGGCCCCGGCGACACCGTCATCATTAACGTCAAAGTGGTGGAGGGCGAACGCAAGCGTGTGCAGGCTTACGAAGGCGTCGTAATCGCCAAGCGCAATCGTGGCCTAAACTCTTCGTTCATCGTGCGCAAGATTTCCTCCGGCGAAGGCGTGGAACGGACATTTCAGACCTATTCGCCCCTCATCGCCAGCATCGAAGTCAAACGCCGGGGTGATGTACGTCGCGCCAAGCTCTACTACCTGCGCGACCGGTCCGGCAAGTCCGCGCGGATCAAGGAAAAGCTCAAGCATCGCGGGCAAGCGGCGCCTATCGCGGAATAAAGCCGCCCGGTCAATCCCGGCTAGTGACGGATTCCCCGTATGTTAAACCGTAGCGGATTATGAATATGATTGCTTTGAACGGAACAGACTGGCCGTTCGAGGTTCGTCCTCTTGCTGCCAAGCTCGGCGCGGAAATCATCGGGGTCGATCTCGCCGGTGGCGTGGACGAGCGCTTATTTACTGCGATCTATCAAGCGTTCTTGCGCCACCAAGTCCTGCTGTTTAGCAGGCAGGCCTTGCCGCCGGGACCACAAGTCGAGCTCGCGCGGCGCTTCGGCGAGGTGCAGATTCACGTCATGAATCAGTACCACGTCCAGGATTACCCGGAATTGTATCGTCTGTCTAATCTGGATGAGCAGGGCAATCCAACCGGACGCCACCCGGATAAAGGTACGTTGGCGTGGCACACAGACGGCTCATGGCGCCGCGTGACCGGGCAAGCCACTATTCTGTACGCGGAGATTCTGCCCGAGACCGGCGGCGAAACCTACTTCTGCGATATGTACGGCGCCTTTGATCGCTTAAGCCCGCAATGGAAAGCTCGCATTGCCAATTTACGCGCCGTGCACAACCTGGACTTCTCGCGCAATCGCCGTCACGCTGAAGAGCCGATGACCGAAGTACAGCGCCGCGAAGTGCCGCCGGTGGATCACCCGATCGTGCGCACACATGCAGAAACGGGGCGCAAATGCGTGTTCTTGGGCGATCACGCAGAGTACATATTAGGCATGAATTACAACGAGGGTCGCCAGATGATCGATGAGCTCAACGATCTCATTGTGCATCCCGACTTGACCTACGAACACCGCTGGAGCCCGGCTCAGCTTATCCTGTGGGACAACCGCTGCCTGATGCACCGGGCAACACCCTACGATACCGCGCGGGAGCGCCGCGTGATACGCCGCTGCACCGTGCTTGGCGAGGCGCCGTGCTAGTGCATCCCTCGGCCGTCTCACCAAGCGCATTGCCTAGGCCGCGCGTTTTAAAGGTGCAATCTTTGCCGTGACTCGTTTCAATGCGCGCTCGGCGTTGTCCAGGTAGCGAACGGCACGCTAAACAGGCTTGATTTCTTGTCGTGCCAGCTAGTGCACAGCCGGCATTTAGCGTGGCGGTGTAAAATGTAGTTTTGCCTCGTCTTTCAGAACTGAACCGTCCAAGTGCGTCGCGCTATTCAATTAGATTTGCCCATGTTTGAGACTGACGTCAAGACTGTCAGCATCGCCACAGGTCATCATGCGTCCGACCTTTCCAAGGGACAAAAGGTCTTCAACAAGCTGATCAAGCAGATTGAAAAT
>JALYOK010000340.1 GCA_030856925.1 Pseudomonadota bacterium | reverse complement strand
GGTCTGATGGAACGCGCCATCAAGCAGCGCAAACATCGGCCGGTGTTTATGGTGGATCTCGCGGTGCCCCGCGACATCGAGCCCGAGGTCGCCGACTTGCGCGACGTTTTCCTTTATACCGTCGACGATCTCGGCGTCGTGGTTCAAGAAGGGTTGGGCAAGCGTGAATCCGCCGTGGCGGCAGCGGAATCGATTATCGACCATCGCGTTACGGAATTCGCCGTGTGGCTCGAGGCGCGTGCTTCGGTCCCGACCATCCGCCAGTTACGCGAGCGTGCGGAGCAATATCGCCTGACTGAGTTGGAGCGAGCGCAGCGCTTGCTCGCGAAAGGGGAAAATCCTGCGCAAGTGCTGGAATCGCTGAGCCGCGGCCTGATGAATAAGTTCATGCATCATCCCACCCGCGCGCTGCATGGCGCCGACTCTCACGAACGTGCCGGCCTGATTCGCCTGCTCAATGAGCTTTTTCCAAGCGCCGATCAAGAATGAAATCATCGATACACCATAAGCTCCTGTCCCTCAAGGACAGGCTGGCGGAACTCGACAAACAATTATCGACCGAGACCGCAACGGCGAATAGGGACAGCTACCGCAGGCTGACCAGGGAACACGCGGAGCTATCACCCGTGGTCGCGCTGTTTCAGGAGCACCAGCATGTCGAGGGCGACATCGCCGCCGCGCAGGAAATGTCCGGCGATCCCGATATGCGCGATTATGCCGAAGCCGAAATAAAAAACGGCAAGGAAAAACTCTCTGCGCTGGAAAAAGAGTTGCAGACTCTGCTGCTGCCGAAAGATCCGAACGATGAGCGCAACATTTTTCTCGAAATTCGCGCCGGCACCGGCGGTGACGAGAGCGCACTTTTCGCCGGCGACATGTTCCGCATGTACACCCGCTACGCCGAACGCAATCGCTGGCAGGTCGAGATCATTTCCGAAAGCCTCGGTGAAGTCGGCGGCTACAAAGAGATCATTGCCAAGATCATCGGTCAGGGAGCATTCTCGAAACTGAAATTCGAATCCGGCGGTCACCGCGTCCAGCGCGTGCCCGACACCGAAACCCAGGGGCGGATCCACACCTCTGCCTGCACCGTCGCGATACTGCCCGAGGTGGACGATGTCAGCGATGTCGTCATCAATCCGTCGGAGATACGCATCGACACCTTTCGCGCCAGCGGCGCCGGCGGCCAGCACATTAATAAGACCGATTCGGCGGTGCGCATCACGCATTTGCCAACGGGGATTGTGGTCGAGTGTCAGGACGATCGCTCGCAACACAAGAACAAAGCGCAAGCGATGTCCGTGCTTGCGGCGCGAATTAAAGATAAACAGGAACGGGAACAACACGCGAAACAAGCGGCCGAGCGTAAGTCGCTGATTGGTTCGGGTGATCGCTCGGAACGCATCCGCACCTACAATTTTCCTCAAGGGCGGGTCACCGATCACCGCATCAACCTCACGCTGTACAAAATCGATCTCATCCTTGACGGAGAATTGTCCGAGATCAGTTCAGCGCTAATGGCGGAATATCAGGCCGAACAATTGGCCGCGCTTGGAGATGCGAATTGACGGCGCCGTGTCGGACGCGAGACGTCCGGCGCAATGATGGCGCCACTCGCGGGAGGGCGGGAATAGAACGCCGTGAGCAAAATGTTATTAGGCGCCTCACTGTCGGCGACGCATTACAACTGGCACAGCGCGATATCAATACTGTCGATGCGCGTGTTCTTCTTCAGCACGCGCTACGAACCAATCGAGCCCACCTCGCTGCCCACCCGGAGCGGGTTTTGAGCGAAGCAGAACGAGATCGATTTTGCGCCGTAATTGACAGAAGAAAAAATGGTGAGCCGGTCGCTTATATCGTCGGTGAACGGGAATTTTTTGGTCTTAGTTTCAGGGTAACAACCGCCGTATTGATTCCGCGCCCCGAAACCGAGTTGCTCGTAGAACAAGCACTGGCTAGGCTTCCCGGGCATCGGTCTACACGGATATTGGATCTGGGGACAGGCAGCGGCGCGATCGCCATTGCTATCGCGCAGCAACGCCCGTGTGCCCGCGCGGTGGCCGTGGATTCCGAAGCCGACGCATTGGAAATCGCGACTTACAACGGGCGACATTTGTTAGGCGAGCAAGCATCTTCCGTCGAATTTCAATTGAGCAATTGGTTCAGCGCGGTCGCGGAAAAGCTGTTTGACATGATCGTTTCCAACCCGCCCTACGTTGCTAACGACGATCCGCATCTCGCTCAGGGCGATTTACGCTTCGAGCCGCGTAGGGCGCTAGACGGAGGCGCGGGTGGATTGTCGGCCTTGGAGCATATTACCAGGAACGCCGCACCCCGCTTGGGTCCTGGCGGATGGTTACTGTTAGAACACGGTTATGATCAGAGCGAGGCGTGCAGCAAGTTGATGTATTCCGCGGGGTTCGTGGGCGTAGAAACGCATCGGGATCTCGCCGGTATTGATCGCGTCACGATAGGCCAACGCCCAATGTAAAAACGTAAAAAAAAAGCGGCCACGAGTGGCCGCTTCAATGGTTTTTACACTGTTATTGTTGTTGTCGGTTAGATCGCATTGCGGCGACGTAAAAAATCATTCAGCAAGACCGATATGGATAAGACGAAGACTAACGTTCGACTGGTAGACGGCGCCGCTGATAAGAGTGCCTTTAGAACGGCGGCGATCGTTGGCCGCATTAGTTTTCGTTTTCATCAGAGTTCCTTTTCTATTTGTTATCCGACCTGCAATCTAAAGTAAGCAAGTTCAATGCCAGATCAAATATTAGTTATTGAAAACAATATGTTGCGGATTCTACATAGACATTCATACTGAGTTGTCAACCGTAAGAAATTTCGACATCCAGTTGCCGCCAAGCGGATGC
>JALYOK010000279.1 GCA_030856925.1 Pseudomonadota bacterium | reverse complement strand
TTTTCGAACTTGAGATAAACCTCGGCGCCGGTGATCTGCGACAAGGTGCGGGAATGCAGGCACGGTGTTTCCACCAAGCTGCCGCGAATCGCCGCGGCGGCGGATTGAACATCGTTCAATGTGATTGTCATGTCCGGTACGCGCTAATGGCCCGATCATCGGCCTGAGAGCCAATGGCCCGAGGCCACCCCGTACCGGGGCGGCTCTGGCCCGAGGCCACCCCGTCCGGGCATCGACAAACGCATTTAGCCGCGCGCGTACGTGAACAGTTCATTTTCCCATCTGCAAATAATCGACCGCCAACGCGGCGAGCGAGCGGATCCCGAGCAGCAATCCCGATTCGTCGACAAAGAATTTTGGCGAATGATTGACGGCGACTTTGCTGAGGTCGGTCCCCGGCGGCGTGATTCCGACGAAATAAAACAAGCCCGGAATTTTTTGTTGGTAGACTGAGAAATCTTCCGCGCCGGTGGTCTTCGGCCGAACTTTCACATTCGTCTCTCCCGCGACGCGCTTCAGCGTCGGCGCCATCAGTGCCGTCAGCTCTTCGTCGTTGATGGTCACGGCATACGGCTTTTCGATCTCGACTTGTACGGTCGCGCCTTGGCTCGCGGCGATCATCTCCGCCGTGTTTTTGATGCGTTTGTGAATATCGTCGCGCATGGCCTCGTCAAAGGTGCGTATCGTCCCGACCATTTCCACTTCTTCGGGGATGATGTTGAAGCGGTTGCCGCCGTGGATGCTGCCGATGGTGACAACCGCCGGCTCGCTGGTGATATTCACTTGACGGCTGATGATGGTTTGCAGGCCCAACACAATCTGCGCTGCGGTGACGATGGGATCGACGCCGCTCCAGGGCTGCGAGCCGTGGGTCTGCCGGCCCTTGACTTTGATGCGCAAAATATCCGCCGCCGCCATCATCGGCCCGGCGCGATAGCCGATGGTTCCGGTGTTCATCATCGCGACCACATGCAAACCGAAGATCGCGTTCGGTTTGGGATTCTCCAGCGCGCCCTCCTTCACCATCAGCGCCGCGCCGCCTTCTTCGCCGCGCGGCGGGCCTTCCTCCGCCGGCTGAAAAATGAACTTGACCGTTCCTGGGAGTTGGTCCTTGACCTTGGCGAACATTTCCGCGACGCCCATTAGAATCGCGACGTGAGTGTCATGCCCGCAGGCATGCATCACACCGACTTCTTTGCCCTCGTATTCGCCTTTCACCTTCGATGCGAACGGCAGATCGACGGCCTCGACCACCGGCAAGGCATCCATATCGGCGCGCAGCGCCACGACGGGCCCGGGCTTGCCGCCGACGAGCACGGCGACGACGCCGGTCTTTGCCACGCCGGTCTTGACCTCGAGGCCGAGCTTTTGTAAATGCTCCGCGACCAGCTTTGCCGTGCGAAACTCGCGATTGCTTAGTTCGGGATGCTGGTGGATGTCGCGCCGCCAGTCGATGACTTTCGCTTCGACTTGCCTAGCGAGGCGGTCGATATCTTTGCTGGAAAGGGATTCCGCGGCGTTGAGCGGGTTGGCAGAAATCAAAGCTGCGAGTAACAACAAGAAATTGCGGCGCACGATTTGCCTCTCTGAGAGTGTCTATGTCGCAATCTATCAATTGTCGCCGTTGCTTTCAATGGTTATTCATCAATCGCGGCAAATACGCCACCTATGAGTACCAAATGGATGTGACATAATCCCGGATTAGTCATTCATGATTCGCTGTTGAATGAAATCCATCGTCATCCTGATCTCCGGTCGCGGCAGCAACATGCAGGCCATCGTCGAGGCTAGTCTCCCCATCCGCATTAGCGCAGTCATCACCAATCGCGCCGATGCAAGAGGTTTGCAATATGCGGCGGAACGCGATATCGACACTGCCGTCGTCGATCACATGTTGTTTCCTACCCGCGAAGCGTTCGACGCATTACTTGCAAAAAAAATCGATGAATACCAGCCGGATTTCGTTCTGCTGGCCGGATTCATGCGCGTGCTGACGTGGGGGTTCGTCGACAAGTTTCACGGTCGGTTGATCAATATTCATCCCTCGTTGTTGCCGGCTTTTACCGGCCTGCACACCCACGAACGGGCGCTGGAAGCCGGTGTCACACTGCATGGCTGCAGCGTTCATTTCGTCACACCCGCGTTGGATCACGGCCCGATCATTATTCAAGCGGCCGTGCCGGTGTTGCCGAGTGACGACGCGGCGAGCTTGGCTGCACGGGTGTTGCGCCAGGAACATATCGTGTATCCACTCGCGCTCCGTTGGCTGATCGAAGGCAAGGTCAGCCTGGGGGCAGGACAGCGCGTTAGGTTCAACGGCGCCGCGGCGGATGGCGCCGCGCTCATCAGCCCGAGAGAGCAAGAATGAAACGATGGTTTGCGTTGGCATTGCTGTGTTTCGGTGTGGCACACGCCGAAGTGCGCGAGATCAAGATCACTTATTCGCTGTTCAA
>JALYOK010000261.1 GCA_030856925.1 Pseudomonadota bacterium | reverse complement strand
TCCGCAGGATTCGCGTCCCGCTCTGAACGCGCTTTATCCGTCTAAAAACGACTATCTTGATCAAGCAGCACTCGCCGCTGGGGCCTTGACGAAGGAGGGCTATTTGCTCGCAGAAGATGTGCCGAGAGTGCTCGATCGCGCAGCACAAACCTGGGAGCGGGTTAATCGCTAAAGTACCGCACCCCGAGGCGGTAATCTTCTTGCGGATCACTTTACTAGCGTCTAAACTACGTTCAGTTTTTGAAGGCATTCGCACTGCCGTCCCCATGTCTTCTCTCCCCAAAGTTCCACCATTGAACATTTTTTAATGCACCATAGGCGCATCGATGAGAATTAGCATTTTCGGTTTAGGATATGTCGGGGCGGTTTCCGCCGGTTGTCTGGCGGCCGACGGTCATACCGTTATCGGCGTCGATCCCAACGCCACCAAAGTCAAACTGATCAACGACGGCATCACGCCGATCATCGAAAAAGACATCGGCGACATCATCGCCAAAGCCGTCGCGGGAAAGCGCTTGTGGGCGACCACCGACGTCGCGGCGGCGATCAACGATTCAGAACTCTCGATCGTTTGCGTCGGCACCCCGAGTGAGCGTAACGGCAGCCTCGATTTACGCTACATTCGCCGCTCCTGCGAAGAAATTGGACAGGCGCTGCGCAATAAGTCGGGTTGGCACAACGTCACTATCCGCAGCACGATTTTACCGGGCACGATGCGTAACATTATTATTCCCATGCTGGATGAATCCAGCGGTAAAAAAGCCGGCGTCGATTTCGGCGTTTGCAACAACCCTGAATTTTTGCGCGAGGGCACCGCGGTGTTTGACTATCGCAATCCGCCCAAGACCGTCATCGGCGAAATCGATACCCGAAGCGGCGATGTTCTCGCGGGCTTATACGCACACTTGCAGGCGCCGCTGATCCGCACCGGGGTCGAAACGGCGGAGATGGTCAAGTATGTCGACAATGTTTGGCATGCGGTCAAGGTGGCATTTGCGAATGAAATCGGCAATATCTGCAAGCCGCTGAAAATCGACAGCCACGAAGTGATGGGCATTTTCTGCCAGGATACCAAGCTCAACCTTTCGCCCTATTACCTCAAACCAGGCTTTGCATTCGGCGGTTCGTGTTTGCCGAAAGACCTGCGCGCATTGTCTTACAAGGCGAAGGCGCTGGATCTGGAGTTGCCGCTTCTCGCGAGCGTGTTGCCGAGCAACGAACTGCAAATCGATCGGGCATTCAAATTGATCACCGATCAAAACGTCAAAAAAATTTCCGTGCTGGGGTTTTCCTTCAAAGAAGGCACCGATGACTTGCGCGAGAGTCCGATCGTCGAATTGGTCGAGCGGCTAATCGGGAAGGGCGCCGATCTTCGCCTATACGACAAAAACGTTTCTCTCGCCGCCCTGACCGGCGCGAACCGCGATTACATTCTGAATCATATCCCGCACATTTCGCGCCTGATGGTCGACAATGTAAACGCAGCGATCGACCACGGTGAATTAATTATTATCGGCAATAAGTCACCGGAGTTCGTCGAGGTGATCGACAAGATTCCCTCCCACAAACACATTATCGATTTGGTGCGCATCACGATCAAAGCGCGCCCGGTCGCGAACTACGAAGGAATTTGTTGGTAAGCCGGGTCTACAGCGTGTTGGCGACGGCGTGAAATCTCTTTGGCTCACAACCAATTTCCTGCATCCGATGAACCGGGGCGGCAAAATTCGTACTTACAATATTCTAAAAGAGATTTACCGGGAGGACGAGGTGACCTACCTCGGTTTTGACGCGTTAATCGCGGGTGAAGAGCCGCTGAAGCGCGTTGCCGAGTATTGCTCGCGTGCGGTTGCAGTGACTCATCGCGAAGCCGAGCGCGGCCAGGCGGCATTTTTTGCGCAACTTGCGGGCAACCTATTTTCGTCGCTGCCTTATTCGGTGGCGAAGTTGCGTTCCCTGCAAATCGAGGCCAAATGCGAACAGGAACTTCGCCATTCCGATCTTGATTATCTCGTCTGTGATTTCGTTCACGCGGCCGTGAACCTACCGGCCGACCTTCGCATTCCGAGCTTGTTGTTTCAACATAATGTCGAGGCGGTGATTTGGGAGCGCCTCTATCAGCAACAAGCCAGTCCGCTCCGGCGCAAATATTACGAAATGCAGTGGCGCAGAATGTTCAATTTCGAGCGCAGCGCCTGCCGTCGTTTCGATACGGTGATAGCTGTCTCGGAAAACGACGCGAAAAAAATGCGCACCGACTATGGTCTGAGCCACGTGACTGCCATTCCGACAGCGGTTGACACGGACTACTTTCGACCCGACCCGGACGTGATGCGCGATCCGAATACGCTGGTGTTCACCGGCTCGCTCGATTGGACGCCGAATATTGACGGGCTGCGTTGGTTCGTCGATTCGGTGTTGCCGATCGTAGCGCGGGCTGTGCCCAATGTGAAACTAAAGGTCGTAGGCCGCAACCCGCGGCCCGATTTGCTTGCCGCTATCAAGGGGCGTCGGGGCGTAGAGTTGGTTGGCCGCGTTGCGGATGTGCGGCCGCACGTGCAAGGCGCGACGGCTTCGGTCGTGCCGTTGTTGGTGGGCGGCGGCACCCGAATGAAAATTTTTGAGTCGCTCGCGCTCGAGACGCCGGTGGTTTCCACTACGATCGGCGCCGAGGGTTTGCCGCTCGAGCCCGGCAAACATATCCTGATCGCCGATACGGCGGAAGATTTCGCGCGCAAGACCAGCAAATTGTTAAGCGATCAGGCGATCGGTGCTGCCTTGGGTTTGGAGGGAGGCAATTACGTCAGGGAAAAATTCGGGGCGGCCACCGTCGCACGCGAATTTGCTTCGATCTGTCATGCTACGGTCGAGCGCGTGCGCACGGCTAGGCATATTGTTCAAGGGTAGGCGCACCGATTACCCGTAAATGTCTACCGTTTTCGTTTTTGATACAATTTCGTTTTAACGAACATGCGCATCGCTACTCATGACCTATGTCGTAACCGAGACGTGCATCAAATGTAAATACACCGATTGCGTGGACGTATGTCCCGTAGATTGTTTCCGTGAAGGGCCAAACTTTCTCGTGATCGAACCGGACGAGTGCATCGACTGCACGCTGTGTGTCGCCGAGTGTCCCGTCGAGGCGATTTACGCGGAAGACGATTTGCCGGAGAACCAGCGTCATTACATCGAGTTGAATGCCGAATTATCGCGCGTGTGGAAACCCATCATCGAGCGCAAAGACGCTCCCGCCGACGCTGACGAGTGGGCGAAAGTGAAAGAAAAAGCTCATCTGCTCGAAAAATAGCGCGCGCGTTTTCCACCGCAGTCTGGTCGAATGTCCATCGAGCCCAGCTTGACCCTTAGCGGTGAGCCGGGCTCGATTATTTTGCACGCCGCGTCCGCCGCCATTCTCGCGCGCGAGCGGGCGCCGAATTTGTCCGGCGTCGTTGTCGTCGTTCCCAGCCTCTATGTCGTTCAGCCGATGCAGCGGACGTTGCAGCGCGCGGCTAACGGCGTCACGCTGCTGCTGCCGACCATTACCACGTTACCGCTATGGGCTGACAGCGTGGATTTGCGCAATCCGCCCTTGCCGGATAGTCGCCGTCTGGCGTGGATCTACAGCGCGCTGCGGCGCGCCGATTGGTTTCCCGCTCTCGACCTATGGCAGGTGGCCACCGAGATTCTTGCGTTGATCGATGACTGCGGGCGGAACGTTGTGGCATTGCCCGAGGATGCGGGCGATTTCCAACGAGTTATACGACAGGCGCTGCGTGCATCGGATAATCATGCCGTCCAATTCGAGGCGCGGCTGGTGCATGAATTGTGGCGCGCGCTACAAGGCGAGGGCGTCACGATCGACCGGCACGGCGCCTACCGTTTGCGGCTCGCCGAACTCGCCGCGCGCGCCGATGCGCCTCTTTACGTGGTAGGTTTGGCCGATACCACCGCAGCGGAACAGCAGTTTTTGCAGCGCTATGCGCGGCGCCAACCGGTGCATGTAGTCGGCGCCGACGATACGGCAAGCGCCTCCAGCTCGCCGCTGTTCGCTTTATTGCACAGCGCTTGGAACGACGCGGCGTCGGCGCCCTCGTTAATGGCCCGGGCGACAGCCTTCCGTGAGCAACATGGCGCCAGTCCGGCGGCATCGTTGCGGGTGTTTGCTGCGAACAGCCTGGAACAGGAAGCGGAAGCTGTCGAGCTCACGGTTCGCCGCTGGTTGTTTGAGGGCAAACGCGAGATCGCCATCGTTGCGCAAGATCGCTTGACGGCGCGCCGCGCTCGCGCTCGGTTGGAACGCGCGCAAATTCTCATCGCCGACGAAAGCGGCTGGACCCTGTCGACCACGACGGCGAGCAGCGTGGCGATGCGCTGGCTGGACGTTATCGCCGGCGATTTCTATTTTCGCGACCTGCTGGATTTTCTGCGCTCGCCATTTATTCTCGGCGATATCGATGAAGCAGAGCGACGCGCCGTCGTAGAAGAGTTGGAAACGCTATTGGCCGGCGCCGGCTACATCGGCGGATTGCAGAAGCTGCGTGCCATCTTTGAGCGTACGCGCCTTTCTCAGGCTGCATCAACGTTCGCGGTTTCTCTGCTCGCAAGCGCCCTGGTGTTCGGCCGCAAATCCCGCACGCTTTCCAGTTGGTTGCGCGCCTCGCTCGAAAGCTTGGATCGGATAGGCGCGACATCCGCTTTGCGTCTGGACGCGGCCGGCATCGATTTACTGCGCTTGCTGCAGGCCCTCGCGATCGAATTGGAAGGGGAAAATGAAGCCTATAGCTTTAGTGAATGGCGCCGTTGGTTCGATCGTCAATTGGAGGAAGCGAGCTTTCGCGATACCGCCATAGAAAGTTCCGTGGTGCTGACGCACCTTGGCCTCACCGACGGCCGCACCTTCGATGGCATCATCCTGCTCGGCGCCGATGCGGATCATCTGCCGTCGCTTGCGAAAAACAATCTATTCAACGATGCGGTGCGGAGCCAACTTGGATTGCCGAACCGCGAAGCCCGGCAGAACGTTGAGCGGCGGCGGCTCATGCAAGTGCTCGCCAACGCCGGCGTGGCGCTCATTACCTGGCAGGCGATCAAGAGAAACGAGCCGAATCCGCCGTCGCCTTTTTGGGAGCGGCTGATCGCGTTCCATCGCGTGGCCTACGGCGACGACTTGGCGGATACCGAACTTTTGCGCTTGCTCGATGCATTGCCCGCCCTGCTCGACCGCCAGGAGGGTATCGGCGTCGCGGCGATGCCCCAGCCTAGCGCTCCTAACCTGGTCCCCCAATCCCTCTCGGCTTACGACTATGGCAGCCTGATCGCCTGTCCCTACCAATTTTTCGTGCGGCGCATGTTGGCGCTCCGCGAGGAGGAGGAAGTGCTGGAGGCGATGGAAAAGAAAGATTATGGCGATTTGGTTCATCGCATCTTGTCCCAATTCCATCACCGTTTTCCCTTCGTCTCGGCGTCGGATGATGCGATCCTTCTCGCGGCCCTGCAGGAGGTGAGTGAGAAGGTTTTCCGCGCCGCACCCGAGGGCGATTATTTCGCGAGGGCTTGGAGTTTGCGATGGGAAAAGTTCATTCCTGCTTACCTTGCCTGGCAGCGTGAGCGCGAGGGGAAGGGCTGGCGTTGGCAGGCGAGCGAAGTGGCGCGCGAGTATCCGCTTGAACTTACATCGGGCAGGACAGTGCGTTTACGAGGCCGTCTCGACCGCATCGACTCGCGGCGAGATGAATCAAATCAGGAATATTTCGCGGTGCTCGACTATAAGACCGGCCGCGGCGAAGGCCTCCAAAAGCGCGCCGCCAATCCAGATGAGGATGGCCAGTTGCCGTTCTACGGAATCATCGCCGATCCGGCCCCCATCGAACTTGCCTACGTCGCTCTGGACAACGACCCTGTGGTTGCTCACACCATGACCGGAAATACGCACGACATCGCCGCGAAACACCGACAACGGTTGCAGCGAACTCTAAACGACATCGCGGCGGGCAAAGGCTTGCCGGCACAGGGCGTCGACGCCGAATGCGCATACTGCGAAGCGCATGGTGTATGCCGCAAACGTTATTGGGAAGGCAGCGATGGGGACTGAGCAGCACTCGCTTTTGGCTGCCCTCGACCCCGATTTTAGTGTCGTGGTCGAAGCCTGCGCCGGCTCCGGCAAGACCTGGTTGTTGGTGTCGCGCATCGTGCGGCTGTTGTTGGCCGGGGTGGCGCCGAGCGAGATTTTGGCCATCACCTTCACCCGCAAAGGCGCGCGTGAAATGCAGCAACGGCTGAATGCATGGCTGCAAGAATTGGCTACCGATCCCGACGATGAATGGGTGAAGAATTTTCTGCGCGAGCGCGGGATAAAGAATGTTGACGAATTGCTCCCCCAGGCGCGTGGCCTTTACGAAAAAGTTTTGGCCGCCCGACCGGGGCTCAAGATCAATACCTTTCACGGCTGGTTCGCGGACCTGTTGCAGCGCGCGCCGCTTCAGGCGGGCGTCGCCAAGGGTTTTGCTCTGACAGAGGCAGTTCACGCGCTGGAACAGGAGGCGTGGCAACGGTACGCGCTGTCGCTCGCCGGTTCGGAAACGAGTTTACGACAAGCGGCATTGGACGAGCTTTTCCGGGAATACGGGTTATACAACACCCGCAAGCTACTCGCGAACTTTCTCGCTAAGCGTGCCGAGTGGTGGAGTTATACGGCCGGTCAGAAGGAGCCGGTGAAATTCGCCATCGCCCAACTTGCGGCGCAGACCAAAGTCGATGTTGATGAGGACATCGCTGCCGCGCTGTTTCGTGATGGCGCATTCGACAGCGCATTGACGATCCTCGTTAGCGCGCTGGAAGCGGGAGGAAAATCCCTGCAAAAACTGCTTCGTACACTGAGCCTTGCGGCATTCAGCACGGAACCTGCAGAAAGATTGGCGGCCATGATGCCGGTAATTTTCACCAAGGAAGGTCCGGTGCGCGATGCATTAGAAAGGTGTTGCGCGAAGAGCGGCGCGCCGGCGGCCGAGGCGCTCGCCATCGTAAGCGAAAAGATGTTGACCGCCCATCGTTCGCTGATCGAGCAACACATGCTGCGCACCAATACATCCGCATTCATCGCCGGCCATGGCCTGCTGGAACACTATCAACAATTGAAGGCGGAGCGCGGCCTGCTAGATTTCACCGACGTTGAATACGCTGCCTACAGCTTGTTGCGGCATTCGGATCACGCAGAGTATATGCAATACAAACTCGATGCTCGCTATCGCCATATCTTGCTCGACGAGTTTCAAGACACCAATCCGCTGCAATGGATGACTTTGCAGGCGTGGCTGCAAGCCTCGTGTGACGCCGGTCTTAGGCCGACGGTGTTTTTGGTCGGTGATCCGAAGCAATCGGTGTTTCATTTTCGCCGCGCCGACGCGCGCTTGTTTCGGCATGCGACCGAATTTCTGACGCGTGAGTACGGCGCGCACGTGCTGCAACAGAACGAGTCGCGGCGCAGTTGCGCCGGCGTGTTGGATGCGGTGAACGCCGTATTCGCGAGCACAAGACAATTGAGCGGGTTTGCGCCGCACCGAGCGTTCGACCATAAGCTTGAAGGCGCGCCGCATCTGTTGCCGTTGGCGCAAACGGCCGAAGGTGACGCGCAGCCGTCGCCGCCCGAGCAGGGATTGCGCGATTTACTCACAATGCCGCAATCGAGCGTGGCCGATCTCCGGCGCGCTTTGGAAGCCGGCGACGTGGCGCGCGGCATAGCCGCCATGGTTGGCGGCTGCCAAGTTCAGGAGGGAGGCAGGCGGCGCCCGGCGGAGTATAGCGACGTGATGATCTTGACCCGCAGGCGCAAACCACTGCGTGACTATGAATTCGCGCTGCGGGCGGCGGGTATTCCCTACGCCAGCGCGCGCCAGGGCGGCTTGCTGGATAGTTTGGAAGCCCACGACTTGATGGCGTTGCTGCAATTCCTGTTGCGCCCCAGCGACGATCTGAGTCTGGTCCACGCGCTGCGGGCGCCGCTGTTTTCTTGTTCCGACGAGGACTTAATTGCGCTGGCCCAAACGCCGGGCGTCAGTTGGTGGCAACGGTTGAACGCCGTGGCGACCAAGGGTTCGCCCGCGCTGATGCGCGCACACACCTGCCTTGCGCGCTGGCTGCAACAGGCGCCGCACTTGCCGGTGCACGATCTGCTCGATCGCATCTTCTTCGAATCGGATTTAGAGCGGCGTTACCGCCTCGCCGTGCCGAAAGCGATGATGCGATTGGTGCAGGCAAATCTGATTGCGTTCATGGAATTAAGCCTCACCCTAGACAGCGGACGCTATCCGAGCCTTGGTCGCTTCCTTGCGGAATTGAAAGCGTTGCAGCGTGCGCCCGATGTAGAAGCGCCGGACGAGGGCACGTTGGCCGCGGCCGGCAACGCCGTGCTTATACTTACCGTTCACGGCGCAAAAGGGCTAGAAGCGCCGATCGTCTGGATAATCGATGCAACGACGAAACCGAAGTCTCACGAACCATATGATGTGCTGGTAACCTGGCCCACCGGCGCCGAGCGCCCGCAGCATTTCAGTTTTCTCACCACGAAAAGCGAACGCGGCGCGGCGCGTGATTCGTACCTCGCGGAAGAGGTGAGCATACTCGCGCAAGAGGATACGAACCTTCTTTACGTCGCCATGACCCGGGCGAAACAGTATCTCATCGTGAGCGGCAATGAAAAACGCTCCCACGCAGGAAGTTGGTACGAGGCGCTTTCGAGTGTCTTGCCCCCGAGCGAACTGGCGATGGCGGCCTCGCGCCCTTTAGAGAAGGCGGAGGTCGCGAACGAAAAGGTAATTCTAGACGCGATCGAATATCCCGATTGGTGCGCGGCCCCCATCTCCCACGGTGAGCGGAAAATATCCATAGCCGACAAAAATCGCGCCTATGGCATCAAGCTCCACTCCCTGCTGGAAACGGCGCGCGATGGCATGGTCTCCGAGACCGCTGTCATGCGATTGCTGTGGGATCAGGATGCCGCGATGCGCGATGCATTGCTAAATCATGCGCAAGCGATCTTGCGCGCACCCCATCTCGAAAGATTTTTCGACCCGCGTTACTATCGCGCCGCGCGCAGTGAAGTGAGTGTCATCGATGGCGACGGCGAATTACTGCGCCTGGATCGGATGGTCGAGTTCGACGACAGCGTTTGGGTGTTGGATTTCAAAAGCGCGGCGAGCGAGGCGGTTCGCGCATCCGCATTCATGGTTGAGTATCGAATTCAGATGTTGCGTTACCGGCTAGCCTTGACGGATATTTATCCCGGCAAACCGCTCCACTGCGCGTTGGTTTTCGGCGACGGCGTTCTGGAGGAAATTGCGTAACTGATCACCGCAAGATAGCTTCCGCCGCATCAAGTACGAATCTCTAAAGGTGCTCGCAGTGACATGAGCCAGGAGCCGCATCCAGCTTGCCAAGTGGCAATGCATGCCCTGGGAGCCAATATCCATGCGCCTACTGGCGCATGGATACTGTCATTCTGAGCAACGCGAAGAATCCGCTTTTTACAGCGTGGAATGCTCAAAGCGGATCCTTCACTTTATTCAGGATGACATTAAGGTTGTTAGATCCGCTGCGTATGATCCATCCGCCAAACCTCACCCGCTCAAGTCGCAGCGATAGCGACGATCCAATAGCGCGTAAATTTTCCGATGGCCATGAAAAGCAGACAGTGCCAAACATTCAAGCGCAGCCAGCCTGCGGCGACGCACAGTGGATCGCCTATCCATGGGGTCCAAGCGAGTAACAAGATGGGACTGCCGTAACGCTTCGCCCGTTGCAATAATTTTTGCGCCGGCCGCGATTTGCCTTCCGGCAGAAACCGGCCGATCGCATAGGAGCTAAGTCCCCCCAGGGTGTTGCCGGTTGTTGCAGTGATCAGCGCCGGCCAGAATAACGCGGCGTCGAATTTGAGCACGCCGAATAATATAGCTTCAGATCCGATGGGCACGACCGAACCGGCGAGTACGCTGGCAAAAAAAAGGCCCGCTAGTGTGCTCGCTGTGGTCATGAGGCACAGTGGCGGTGCGTGCGGTTCATGATGGTGCTCAAATCGCGGCTTCCATTTATATGAAGAGAGTGGCTTTGCGCGTGGGGTTGCAAAGTATCGTTTAGAGCGGCTGGGGTTCCGATGCAAGTACTGCGCATGCTGGTCCGAGCGCGGCTCGGCCTCGATGGAGGCTCCACGGAGGGACAAAAGTTCGGGAGAGCACAGTGCTCTCTTATGTTGTCCAATGTAACGGAGTCGGAGTAAGAGCGGCGGACGGAACTCAACGCATCCTTCACAGCACGTTTGCGTGGCGCGAGGGTGTCTCAGTCGACTACTAAAAGAGCGACAACTGTGCTGCCGTGCGGGAAGGCGCCTTGAATTGACTGCAGTCCAGCGGCGGCCGCTCGCGATTAAGGCCCAGCCGCCGGCAGGCGATATCAAAACGCATCTTCAATAGGTTCGCGAACTCGCCCTCGCCGCGCATGCGGCTGCCGAAGTTGGGGTCGTTGTCTCTGCCGCCGCGCATTTGCCGGATGATGCTCATCACGTGGCCGGCCCGTTGCGGAAAATGTTCTTCCAGCCACTCGACAAATAACGTTTTTACTTCAAATGGCAGGCGAACTACGACATAGTCCGCTGATTCCGCGCCGCTGTCTTTGGCCGCCTCGAGAACGGCCTCGATATCCTTATCCGTCAGTGCGGGAATGACCGGCGCGACTATGACGCCGGTCGGAACACCCGCGGCGCTTAAAGTCCGAACGGCTTCCATCCGCCGGGCCGGAGCGCTGGTGCGAGGCTCGAGGTGGCGGGAAATCTCGTGGTCGAGCGTGGTGATCGACAGGAACACTCGCGCCAAGTTGCGTTTCGCCATCGCCGCCAAAATATCGATGTCGCGTTCAACCATCGCGGACTTGGTAACGATCGAAACCGGATGATGAAATTCGTTCAATTCCTCCAAAATCGAGCGCGTCACGCCGAGTTCTTTTTCGATCGGCTGATAGGGATCGGTGTTGGCGCCCAGAGCGATGACTTGCGGCCGATAACTCGGTTTGGTTAGCTCTTTGCCGAGCAGTTCCGGCGCATTGTCTTTGTAGAATAGCTTGGTCTCGAAATCCAATCCTGGCGATAGTCCGAGGTAGGCGTGGGAGGGCCGCGCGTAACAATAAATGCAACCGTGTTCGCAACCTTTGTAGGGATTGATCGAGCGGTCGAAGGGGATGTCCGGCGATTCGTTGTAACTGATAATGGTGCGCGCCGGATCGATGCGAACCTCCGTTCGAAGCGGCGGCAACTCCTCGTTCTCCAAGGCATAGTCGAGATGATCGCCATCGGCCTCCCGCGACCAGGCATCGAAGCGCACCCTGGGGCGGCTCAGCGCGCCGCGGCCTTTGATGGATTTTTGCGTCGGGTCAGTCACGTTGATTCGAAGTTGGATCGATAAATAGATTGTACGCCTCAGCGGGCGTAAAATTGGGCCATGCTCATCGCGCAAATCACCGATCTTCATGTCACGCTCCGAGGCAAGCCATTACAAGGGCGTGTGGACACCGGCGCTTACCTGGAAAAAGCCGTTGTGAAACTGCGCGCCATGCAGCCCAATCCGGACGTAGTGTTGATCACCGGTGATTTGGTGGACGGTGGTACCGCGGCGGAGTACCAATTGCTTCGCAGCATCATCGCGCCGCTCACCATGCCCGTTTACGTGATACCGGGTAACCACGACCATCGCGAAGTATTGCGGCGTGAATTT
>JALYOK010000157.1 GCA_030856925.1 Pseudomonadota bacterium | reverse complement strand
GACAAGTACCGTACAACCACGAAACGAAAGCTTGAGGAAGGCGCGCTTCTGAAGGCCTTCGCCGCCTTCGAATATCGACCCAAGCCATTCGTCGACATGATTGTCGATATGCTGAAACGTAAGCGTGTAGCCGCGCCATCTGTAGTTTTTTACTGAGGTTGTGCAGTGTTGGTATTTTTCGAAGGCACGGCACATGTCGCAAAGACGAGGACCGAAATTTTGGCAACAGCATCTTGACGCGTGGTATCAAAGCGACCTAACGCAAGAAGCATATTGCGCACACCATGGATTAAGCAACAAGACCTTTTATCGCTGGCGTCGCAAAGAGAAAGAATCGAAGGCGGCGGGTAAGGCGTCATTGACCCTGGTGCCGGTGCGCGTCCAGGCGTCGACCACTGAGGCTGTTGTTCGACTGCACAGTCCAAGCGGCTGGCGGATCGAGTTGCCGGTGGGCGGCGCAACCTGGCTTGCCGACCTATTGCGTCAGCTCCCATGACGCTGCAACCGCAACAAGTATGGTTGGCGATTCAACCAGTCGACATGCGCCTGGGTATCGATGGATTGTCATTGTTGGTACAAGAAGCGCTCGGCAAAGCGCCTTGTGACGGCAGCGCTTATGCCTTTCGAAACCGGCGCCAGAATCGACTCAAGCTGCTCATCTGGGATGGCACCGGCGTGTGGTTGGGCGCACGCCGCTTACATCGCGGCCGCTTCATCTGGCCGCACACAAGTGACGTTATTTGCACCCTGAATCAAGCGCAATGGAACTGGCTCATTGCCGGTGTCGACTGGCAAAAACTATCGGCGCAACCGCTGTTGCATTGGCGTGTGTAAAGGGCGCGACACCGTGTAAATATAGTTGAGTTAAAACGCCTATTCATGCGGCTTTCAGGCCGATTGTCGGGTATAATTGTCACATGGATTTAGCCGCTGAACTGGCCCGATTTAACCCCGATCCCGCGCTGGCGAATTGGATCACCGGCGCCGTTCAGAACCATATCAATCAAGCACAGCAACAAGCCGCTCACGCGAGCGCTGAACTACGCACCGCGCAAACTACCATCCAAGCACTGACGCTTGAACTCGCGCACCTGCGCCGGATGCGCTTCGGTGTGCGCAACGAAGCCTTGACCGCTGAGCAGCGGGACTTATTCCAGGAAACCCTGGCCAGTGATTTGGCAGCGGCCGAAGCTGAATTGGCCAAGCAGCAGGCGGGCACCGTGCCGATCGAAGCTCAAGTGCCCCGCGCGCCGCGTCCTCGTGCCGGTCGTCAGCCCTTACCCGATCATCTACCGCGTATCGAACATCGCCATGAACCGGAATCGTGCACCTGCGGCCAATGCGGACATGAACTCACTAAGATCGGCGAAGACGTGAGTGAACAACTCGACGTCGAACCCGCCCGTTTCTTTGTGCATCGTCATATCCGTCCGCAATACGCCTGCCGTGCCTGCGAGACCATCACTGCGGCGCCGATTCCACCCGCGGTCATCGACGGCGGCCTCGCCGCGGTGGGTTTGTACGCTTGGATCCTCATCGGCAAATATCTGGATCATTTGCCGTTGTACCGCCTGGAGCAGATTGCGGCGCGCGATCAGGTCATCCTGTCGCGTTCGACGATGGCGCAGTGGGTCGGCCGTATCGGCGTAGCGCTGCAACCCTTGGCCGAGCGCTTAGCGGAACTATTACTCGAACGTAACGTACTGCATGCCGACGAAACCCCGGTGGCGCAACTGGATCCGGGCAAGGGCAAGACCCATCGAGCCTATCTGTGGGCGTACCGAAGTAATGTGCTTCAGACCGGCCCGCCGATGGTGGTGTTTGATTACCAGATAAGCCGTGCGGGACGTCATGCGCAGAATTTCCTCGCCGGTTGGCGGGGTCATCTCATGGTCGATGACTTCAGCGGTTACAAGGCCTTGTTTACCGATGGCGTCACTGAACTTGGCTGCGTTGCGCACGCGCGCCGGAAATTCTTCGATCTCAATGTGGCACAAGCCAATCCCATTGCACTGGAAGCGCTGAACCGGATTGCAGCGTTGTATGTCATCGAGGCCAATGCGCGAGACATGACGGTGCAAGCGCGCACGCAATGGCGGCAAGAGCAGGCGCAGCCTTTACTGGATTCGATGCATGATTGGCTGCGCCAGACTCGGGTGATGGTGGCCAATGGCGGTGGGTTGGCGAAAGCGATCGACTACAGCTTAAAGCGCTGGGATGCCTTGAGTCGCTATGCGGCCGATGGTCGGTTTCCCATAGACAACAATCCCGTGGAGAATATTATTCGGCCGATCGCAATCGGACGCCGGAACTGGCTCTTTACCGGATCCGAGCGAGCCGGCCAACGCGCCGCTGCCATTCAAACGTTGCTCGGTACGGCGAAACTCAATGGCTTGGATCCTGCCGCGTGGTTGCGCGAGACGTTGGAAAAACTACCAACCTGCTTGAACCGTGAAATCGATTCGCTGTTGCCGCTGCGTACCGACTCTATACACCCCTCAACGTTGTAAGTGAAGGTGGACGTTTAGAACGCTTACTTTCGAAGGCTGATGTCATCAGTGCAATATGAATTGACCATACATGCGATTGCCTATCAGTCTACGTGGCGAGAAATTGATTGCTGGTAAAAAAGGTGGCCAACCCCTTTTGTTCTTTCAAATACATACTG
>JALYOK010000153.1 GCA_030856925.1 Pseudomonadota bacterium | reverse complement strand
CGGGATAGGCGCCCGCGACAACCCACACGGCGCGACTTACGCTGATAATCCCAATAACCTGCGCGTGTGTCTCGCAAAAATGGATCCACGTCAACGGGGTTTATTCTCGGCCGCCTGGACCTTGGGCTATGTTTCGACCTTGGCTCGAGCGGGTGTGGCAAACATCAGCATGGGCGCGCCCACAGGTCCTCTCGGTATGATTTACCGCGAGGCCGAACACACCCAGCCGTTCTTCGACGATCTCGAAACAGTGGCGGTCTATCCCGTGTTCCATACCCTAAGCGCGCTGAACCGCGCGTCGGGAAACCTCATGTTGTCGATCTCGTGCTCGGATATCAGGACCGTCGCCTGTTTTGGTTGGAACGACAAATCGAGCAACGTCGTGATGATCGCCAACCTAACGGCCAATGAGCAGATCGTTGAACTTTCCGGCATCGGCGCCGATGCAACCATCGGCATGCTTGACGAGGATAGCTTCGTTACCGCCACCACCAATCCGAAAGCGTTCCGAAAAGCAGGGCGGTTACTGGGGGATGCTAAACCGCTTCGATTGGGTGGATACGCTGTGGCTTACGTAAGTTACTAATGAGCGTCGTGTATTCATATCGCTCAACAGGCCGCTACGCGGCGGCCCTTACCTTACTTCGCCTCATTCCGAATCGCACTCAACGTCGTCCGTGTCGTGATTGCTTCCGGATCGAGCTTCACTTCGATCAATGCTGGTTTGTTCGCAGCCAACGCGCGCTCGAACGCGGGTGCGAATTCTTCTGTTGACTCGACAGTCTCGCCCAGTGCGCCATAGGCCCGCGCCAGTGCCGCGAAGTCCGGATTCTGCAACGCCGTGCCGTATACCCGCGCCGGATAGTCACGTTCTTGGTGCATGCGTATGGTGCCGTACATGCTGTTGTTCACGACGATGAAAACTACCGCTACGTTATATTGCATTGCTGTCGCGAGTTCTTGGCCCGTCATCAAGAAATCGCCGTCGCCGCTGAAGGTCACGACGATACGATGCGGGTTGACCAATTTCGCAGCGATGCCCGACGGCACGCCGTAACCCATCGCTCCGTTGATGGGCGCCAGTTGGGTGCGCCACGGACGATAGGGGTAGAAGCGCGCAATCCATTGCGCAAAATTTCCCGCGCCGTTGGTGAGGATGGTATTAGCGGGCAATTTTTCTTTCAGCCACAAAATAATCTCACCCATATTGACCGGCCCCGGGCAGGGACCGGGGACGCTGTCGTCGAGATAGTCGGCGCGGGCCGCTTCCGTCCAAGCTTTCCAACTGCCGCCGTCGATCTTGGACATCGCGCGTAGCAGACCGGCGAACGTCGGCATACTGGAATTGATCAACAGATCCGCTTGATAAACCTTTCCAAGCTCGTCGGCGCCGGCATGCACGTGAACGAGTTTTTGTTTAGGCCGCGGCACATCGAAAAGCGAATAGCCGCTGGTTGTCATTTCGTCCAGGCGGCAACCGATCACAATGGCCAAATCGGATTGCTTGATCCGTTGCGCGAGTTTGACATTGATGCCGATGCCGACGTGGCCCGCATAGTTCGGGTGGGTGTTGTCGAATAAATCTTGGCGACGGAACGCGCAGCCCACCGGTAGGTTCGACGCCTCGGCAAAAGCCTGGATCGCGCTGCAGGCATCGGAGGTCCAGCCACTACCGCCCAGTAGCACGAATGGACGCTGCGCTGCGCTCAGTAACTCGCGCAGTTGCTCCAGTTGACCCAAGCCGGGATAGGAATAGACGGCCTTGTAGCGCGGCACGTCGGCGACATCGGCCTCGCTGACCAACATGTCCTCCGGCAACGCCAATACCACCGGACCGGGCCGGCCCGACGTCGCGATATGAAACGCATGACTCAAGTATTCGGGAATGCGTTCCGCGCGATCGATCTGAGCGACCCATTTGGTCATCTCGCCGAACATGCGGCGATAGTCGACTTCTTGGAACGCCTCGCGATCGACGAAATCGCCGCCCACCTGGCCGATGAACAAAATCATCGGCGACGAATCCTGACGCGCCGTATGTACGCCGATGCTGGCATTAGTCGCGCCCGGGCCGCGCGTGACAAAACAAATTCCGGGCCGGCCGGTGAGTTTGCCGTACGCTTCCGCCATGAACGCGGCGCCGCCTTCTTGGCGACAAACGATCAATTTCAGTTGCTCGCGCACGTCGTACAGCGCATCGAGCACCGCGAGATAACTTTCCCCCGGTACGCAAAACGCCAAGTCCACACCGTGGCCGCGCAAACCATCCACCAAAATTCTACCGCCGCTACGCATGAATTATTCCTTCAGAGGACCGTAAACAGATTGGAAATCACGGGCGCTCCATTTTGCATGAACTCGGCATCGCGAGAGTGTCAGACTCGTAGCGCGCTTCAGTCCGAAAGCCGAACCCCAGTTTTTCGAGATCATGCTTCACTTCGCCGCCGGCGTTTGTGAACAGATACGCGTAATGCGGGAGCAGGAGCTGATGGTCATCCGCCCGCATCAACATCGAACCCGTACCGGAGTCTAGTCGTAATCCTTCAAGCGCTTTGCCAACTTCTACAGGACCGGTTGACTTAGCCTTCGCGATCGCCGCTGCCCACATGTCCACGGCTATCTTGACAGGGAGCATGTTCCACTCTTCGTTGTAGCGCTGCTTGAAGCCCAAGTAATTCTCCTCCAAGCGCGAATCACGGGCGTTTGCGTGCCATGGGCTCACATTCAATACACGATTCGCACCCGCGCTACCAATAGCCGTCGGCGTTCCCGTGAAGTGAGCGTTGAGGGTATAGAACTTAGCCGGCAGACCAGCGTCCTGGCTCGCTCGAATAAGCAATGCGAGGTCGGGGCCCCAATTGCCCGTTAGCACAGCCTGCGCACCCGAAGCATGGATTTTGGCGACATAAGGTGCGAAGTCCTTTACTTTCTGTAACGCGTGCAATTCATCACCCACAATCTCAATATCGGGGCGTTTGCGCTTGAGCATCTCGCGAAAGTCTCGTTGCACTGACTGGCCGTATGCATAATCCTGATTGAGAAGGTACACCTTCTTAAGATCTTTCTGAGCGGCCACATAATTCGTAAGCGCCTCTAGCTTCATGCCTACATGTGCATCGAACCGAAAGTGCCAAAAGTTACACTTCTCGTTTGTAAGCGATGGATCGAGTCCTGTGTAGTTGAGAAAGATCTGCACGCTCGTTGGATCTCTCGCGTTCTGCTTCGC
>JALYOK010000205.1 GCA_030856925.1 Pseudomonadota bacterium | reverse complement strand
CGGGTTTAAGCTGGATCACGATCTTGAAGAAGCGCGAAAACTATCGCCGCGCCTTCGATGATTTCGCCCCGCGCAAGATCGTTTGTTACGATGACGCCAAAATCCGCAGCCTGCTCGCCGATCCGGGCATTGTCCGCAATCGGCTCAAGATCGCGGCAACGATACAAAACGCGAAAGCGTTTCTAACGGTGCAACAAGAGTTTGGCAGTTTCGATGCTTATGTATGGCAATTCGTCGCCGGAAAACCGAAACAAAATCGCTGCAAAACCGTCGCCCAAATCGCAGCGAAAACGCCCGAGTCTGATGCGTTATCGAAGGATCTGCTAAAGCGCGGCTTCAAGTTCGTTGGTTCGACTATTTGCTATGCCTTCATGCAAGCGGTCGGTATGGTCAATGATCACACGGTCGATTGCTTTCGCCATTCGGCGAAGTAGATTTAATTTCAATCAGTCAATCGCTCGCAAAAAGCATTTGCCGCGTTTCGACGACCCTAGCACGAAGCCTGTGCGTGCCGGCCTTGCTTTGTGCGATCTTGGTGCGTGAAGCGACCATTTTGAGGTAGCGAAATCATGGTATGCCTTCGGTCGTGGTCCAATCGACTCACGAACCGGAAATGGCACAAGAGTTGCTCAACAAAATTCAGCGACTGCTTATCACAACGTTAGACAGAACAATGGCGCCATGCTGCGCGCCCGCTTAAATGCGGCTAGATCCGGATGTTGGAACCAATAAAACAGGAACACGCACGATGACCAAACAATTCATGGGTTCAACCTTGCGGGCTTTGATCTTCGCGTTGGGCCTTTTCTCGATGGGCGCGGTAGGCGCTGCCGACGAGAAAAAGGAAGCTGACACTTTGGGCGAAGCGCTCGCCGGCGGCAAGCTGTTGCTGAATCTTCGTCCGCGTTACGAATATGTCGATCTCGCAACTAAGCCTAAGAATGCTGATGCCTTTACTTTGCGCACGCTCGTGGGCTGGGAGACCAAGCCGTATAAAGGCTTCGGCGTAACCGTACAAGCCATCAACGTCGCTCACATCAATGATGACTTCAACGACGATGCGGCGAAGGCCGCGACCTCACCCTATCCATTAGTGGGGGATCCCGACGATACGGACTTCAACCAAGTTTATTTGGACGTCACCGGCCTTCCGAACACGCGCTTTCGACTGGGGAAACAATCGATCAAACTTGACAATGTGCGGTTCGTCGGCAATGTCGAATTTCGCCAGGTGATGCAAGCCTTCGATGGCGTCACCTTCGAAAATAAAAGTCTTCCCCACTCCGAGATCTACGTCGCGCATTTGACGCGGATCAAAAGCGTATTCGCCTTGCAACGGGAATTGAAAGTCGAGATCTTGCATGGTGCTTACAAGTTCACGCCGAGCGACTCTCTAATCGGTTACGCCTATTTCCAAGACGATCCGGAACTCGCCGGCGCGGCGGCTAACGTTAAGGACGTTTCGAATCGCATCATCGGCATTCGCGCCGACGGCGCGCATGCTTTCGGCGAAAAGTTCAAGCTCCTCTACACGGCCGAATATGCGAAACAGGATGATTACGCCAACGGTGATGACAAAATAGATGCGAACTACCTACACCTCGGTATCGGGCCGAAGTGGGGCGAATGGTTCGTCCGTGCCGATTTTGAAAGACTTAGCAGCAATGATGGCGAGTATGCCTTTCAGACACCGCTGGGGACCAATCACTTGTTTCAAGGTTGGGCCGATCACTTTCTCGCTACACCGCTCCAGGGTATCAAGGATTTTTATCTCGCCGCCGGCGGGAAGGTCGGCAAGGCCGTGCTATACGCGGAATATCATCGCTTCAAATCCGATACGAACGGCATCCATTTCGGTGATGAGCTAGATTTCAGCGTCGCTTACGCATTCACCAAACAGTTGAGTGGAAAGATCGAGTATGCCGAGTTTCGCGAAAAAGATGTTTTGGCAGGGGCGGCGCGCAAAGCCGATTTGACCAAGATTTGGGCCACATTGCTTTTCAACTTTTAGGGTCAATCTGCTAGCGAACAACCCAAAAATATAACAACAGAATATTGATCACCACGGACACGGCTGCCACGGCGCGCCATAAGGTGGCGGGATCCCGCTCGCCCAGTGGCATAGCGGTGGGCGCCGCAAGTGGCCGCGCCGCGCCACGTTCTATGGCGAGCAGCAACTCGTCGGTGGTCTCGAAGCGGTGTTCAGGGTCTCGCGCAACGGCTTTCAGGATTAGGTTTTCCAACCAGTGGGGAATGTCGGGTCGAAAACGAGTCGGTGGGACCGGCTCACCGAACTTCGGCCGCTGGAATGGCTCAATCTCGCCGTAGGGATATCTGCGTGTCAGCATGTGATAAAGGGTGACACCGATGGCATAAAGGTCCATTTGTGTCGATGGCTTTGCGCCGGTGTATTGTTCCGGCGCGATGAAGCTCGGCGTGCCGGCATGCTCACGAGCACGGTCTTGCGGCTCGCGCCCCGAGATGGCGACGCCCAAATCAAGGATGC
>JALYOK010000204.1 GCA_030856925.1 Pseudomonadota bacterium | reverse complement strand
GGCTAAAACCACGCGCCGCGGCGTGTTGCGCCAGCAGCACAAATTTTTCCTCATCGCCAAGAGTATGAACCTGAAACGCGAGACCCCAACTCAAGCGAGATTTTAAATCCGGCAACAGGATCAGTTGGCCGGGCGCAACGGCTCCGCTCGCGATCAACCGGCCGCTGGCGCCGCGCAACCGGTTATATGCATGGAACAACGCCGGCTGCACCGCCGTCCTCAGCCGATCGACGTCATCGACGACGACCGTTTCATCGCCGCGAATATGGGAGATTTCCGGAATGGTGGCTGCCGGGTTCAAAGACACAACGTGGCTGTCTGTGGCTGCGGCGACGGCGCGCAATAAATGGGTTTTCCCGGCGCCGGGCTGGCCCCAAAGATAAATGAATCGCTCGACGCTTGCCGATGAGGCGACCGCTTGAAGCAGCACCAATAATTCCTGGTTTCGGCCAACGCAAAAGTTGGCGAAGGTCGGCGGCGGCGGCGCGGAAATATCAAGCGATAGTTGTTTCATTCAGCGCAAAATTTTATCACGAAGATCAGGGAAACTCTTATTGCGTTAGGTCAGCCGACGCGCCCATCGACGCGTTAGCCGCATCTCCCGGCATGGACTTTCTCACGCCTAGACGTCATAATTTAATGTTTATGAAGCTGTTATTCGATATTTTCCCGGTCGCGCTGTTCTTTGTGGCCTACAAATTCGCCGATATTTACGTGGCGACCGGCGTGGCGATCGTCGCCAACATTGCTCAGATCGCCTGGATGCGCATGACAGGCAAGAAGGTCGAGCCCATGATGTGGATCAGCTTGGCGATCATTGCCGTCTTCGGCGGCGCCACGTTATTGCTGCACGACGAAACGTTCATCAAATGGAAACCGACGGTTCTGTATTGGCTATTCGGCGCCGTGCTGCTGTCCGCCCAGTTTGCGTTCGGCAAGAACCTGATCCGCACTCTGATGGAAAAAAACGTCGCGCTGCCGGAACTAATCTGGCAACGGCTCAACCTAAGCTGGGCGGTGTTCTTTACGGTCATGGGTTTTATCAATCTGTATGTCGCTTACAATTTTTCCACCGATAGCTGGGTTAACTTTAAACTGTTCGGCAGCTTCGGCCTGATGTTGCTGTTCATTATTGCTCAGGGTCTGATGCTGTCAAAACACGCACTCGAAGAGAAGGATCTTTCCTAGTGTTATACGCAATAGTCGCCGAGGATGTTCCCAACTCCCTTGACCGCCGCATGGCAATTCGCCCACAACACCTGCCGCGCGTTCAGCAGTTGGCCAACGAGGGCCGTTTGCTCTGCGGCGGAGCTTTCCCGGCCATCGACAGCATGGATCCGGGACCGGCGGGTTTCACCGGTAGCTTGATCGTCGCGGAATTTCCGTCGCTGGAAGAGGCTGAAGCTTGGATTAAAGCCGATCCGTTTTATACCGAAGGCGTGTACGCGAACGTCGTCGTTCGGCCCTACCGCAAGGCCTTGCCTTGAACGACACCATCGCTCTTATGCGGCAGCGGCTCATCAGCTTGGAGCCGCACAGCGTAGACATCGTCGACGATAGCGCCGCGCACGCCGGTCATGCCGGCGCCGCGAGCGGCGGCGGCCATTATCAGCTCACCATCGTTTCGCAGCGATTCGCCGGCAAGACGCAACTCGCGCGCCACCGTTTGATTTACCAAGCGCTCGGCGATCTGATGCAACGCCACATACACGCTCTGTCGATTACAGCTTACCCGCCCGATCAGTTTTAGGATTGGCGCTTTCGAATTTCTTATTCTTTCCATCAAGGACTTTGTCATGACATTCAAACCTGTAACCATGTCCATAGTCGTCGCCGTTGGCCTGATAGCCAACATTGGCTACGCGCAAGTTACCAAGCCGGCGGCCGAAAAGCCCGCTGCCGTCGCCGCTCCCGTGAAACCGCTGAAAATCACGGTGAATGGCGCCGCCATTCCGGCCTCGCGTTTTCAGATTCTGACCCAACAGGCGACGGGTCAAGGTCAGCCCGACAGTCCGCAACTGCAGGCCCAAATCAAGGATAACTTGGTGAAAGGCGAGATCGTCGCGCAAGAGGCGGTTAAGATTGGCCTCGATAAGAATCCGGAAATCACCGAACAACTGGATTTGGTCAAACACCAATTGTTGGTTCGGGCCTACGTCACCGATTTTATGAAGAAGAATCCGATCAAGGACGACGTGCTGAAAGCGGAATATAACAAAGTGAAATCGACGGAAGGCGACAAAGAATACAAGGCTCAGCACATTCTGGTCGAAGGCGAAAAGGAAGCCAAGGATCTCATCGCTCAGATCAAAAAAGGCGCCAGTTTCGACAAACTTGCCAAGGAAAAATCGAAAGACGCCGGCTCCAAAGAGCAGGGCGGAAAACTGGAATGGACCATGCCGACCAATTTTGTAAAACCGTTCAGTGACGCCATGATCAAATTAAAAAAAGGCGATATGACCCAGGAGCCGGTTAAAACGCCCTATGGCTATCACATCATCAAGCTAGACGATACACGCGCAGCGAAAGTGCCAAGTTTTGACGAAGTGAAAGACAAGATCCGCCAGACCCAGCAGCAGGCTTTGATCACCAAAATGCTGGAAGACCTGCGCGCTAAGGCAAAAGTGGATGAGAAATAGGTAGCCGAGCCGGTGGCCGCAAAATCTAAGAAAGGGTTACGATGAATTTCAAAAACAGTTTCTTTGCGATCGCAATGTTAGTCGCAAGCGTGGGTTCTGCGTTCGCGGTAGATTTGTCGTCCGCCCAAGCCGCTTATGACAAAGGGGACTACGAAAGCGCCTTCAAGCAGTTCCTCTCGTTGGCGGAGGAAGGCAACGCCCTTGCGCAGTCGAGCACCGGTGTGATGTATGACATGGGCCATGGCGCCGCCAAGGATTACGATAAGGCCGTCGAGTGGTACAGCAAGTCTGCAGAACAGGGCAATCAATTCGGTCAGTTCAATCTCGGCACCATGTACTATATGGGCACCGGTGTAACGAAAGATGTTTTGACTGCATGCAAATGGTTCGCTCTGGCCACTCGCCAAGGTAATGGCCAAGCGCGCATCCACATGCACATCTGCGAAAAGTATCTAAGCGAAGCGCAGATGGTCGAGTTCAATCGTCAAGCGGACGAGTTCGCGGCGCAACACAAGAATTAGGGAAGCTCTGCCTAAATTTATTCAGGACGTTGCTGGGTGGATTTTCTTAATACCTTAGCCGAAGCGACCTTTCGGCTCAACGCCGGATGGCGTAACGAGCGGGGACTTCCCTCTTTTCCGGTTCTCAGTTACGGCAGCCTGTTGGTCAAGGTCTACGCGCCGCGCGGTGACGATCCGCAAACTCCCCACACCCGCGATGAAATTTACGTTGTCGCCTACGGGCATGGCGAGTTTGTTTGCGGGGACACACGTAAGGCATTCCGAGCAACAGATTTACTCTTTGTCCCAGCCAGCACTAGCCATCGGTTTGAAAATTTCAGTGACGATTTGACCCTGTGGGTAATCTTCTATGGCCCCGAGGGCGGCGAACAAGGCGAGCCGCACAAATAATCCTAGCAGCTACTGCAGGAACGAATAGGGACGCGGCGCTCGGAGCATGTTTTGCCAGGAGGCAAGCTGGGTGCGGCTTCCGCAAAGATTGTCATTCCCGTGCAAGCGGGAATTCATGTGGCGCAAAAAAGATAGGCGCGCGTTATTGGTGCAATACTCGAACTTCAGCCATTGTGCTGCGCGCAAAACAAAGGTCCGCCCACGCTTTCGCCTTATCCTGCAAGCTGCGCAGCAAGTATGCCGGATGATAAGTCGCAATCAGCGGAATGCCGCGATGGTGATGCAGTTTGCCGCGCAGACTGCCGATGGACGCATCGGTCGCGAGCAAATTCGCAGCCGAGACTTTGCCCAGCGCCACGATCAATTTTGGCTGGATCAGTTCGATCTGCCGCGCGAGATAAGGCGCGCAGGCCGCCGCTTCCTCCGGCGCGGGGTTGCGATTGCCGGGCGGGCGGCACTTGACGATGTTGGCGATATAAACGTTTTCGCCGCGCTTCAATCCGATTGCCGCCAGCATATTGTCGAGTAAACGACCCGCCTGGCCGACGAAGGGTTCGCCGCGCTGATCTTCTTCGGCCCCCGGCCCTTCACCGACGAATAACCATTCTGCTCTTTCATCACCGACGCCGAATACGGTTTGTGTGCAACCGGCGCGAAGAGCGCAGACGGTGCAATCCTTCACCGTTTGCTTGAGTCGCGTCCAATCCATGTTTGCGACCTCGGTGCGGCGCGCGTCGCTAAGCTTGACATTATCCGGATCGCTCACCGATGCGGTAAATTCGGTCTTGAACTCGCGCTCGGTGACGGCCATTGCGGAACGCTTGCGGTATAGCGGCCACAGACCCATCTCTATCAGATAGGCTTCGGAGCGATTCATAGTTTTAATTCCATGACAATCGCGTCCTCGCGGCCGGCGTGGGCAGGATAGTAATTGCGTCGCACGCCGATGGTGTTAAAGCCGAGTGAGGAATATAGCGCCTGCGCGGCGGCATTCGATGCGCGCACCTCGAGGAAAAAACTGTGCGCGAACTCGATTACCGCCATAGCCACGAGATGCAACAACAATGCGTGGCCGTAACCCTTGCGCTGCCACTGCGCTGCGATCGTAAGGTTGAGGAGATGAACTTCGTCCGCCGCCACCATTAGCACCGCGTACCCGATCAGAGTTTCGCCATACGTCAGCATCACGCAACGGTGCCCCGCAAGAATCGAATCGCGAAAATTACCGAGGTTCCATGGATGACTGTAGACCTGGTTCTCGATCTCGATTACGAGCTTGAGGTCGGTCAGCACCATCGGCCCGTATTGCAGTAGCGACTTCGGTTCCGCGCTCATGTTGCAGCGCGCCTTTCGCTTTCGGTAAACGCAACTTTATCGCGAATATAAAGCGGCAGCGCGACGCTCGCAGCAACGCCGCGTCCCGCACGCCACTCCTCGTCGGCCAACCAGGCGATGTGTCGCGCGTGGGGATAAGCTTTTGCGTCAACATCGGTGAGTTTGTCGACATAGCGCTGGCGCAATTTATCGCCATGGACGGCGAAGCCGTTACCGACGCCCTTCCAGTCGCCACCCGGCAACTGCGGCGCCGCATCGGGTTTGCACACACACGGGGCGATACAAGTTTGCCAAGGTCCGTTCGTTCTGTCATAAGCGGCGAGATAAACTTCGCCCATACGGGCGTCGAGGATGGCGAGGACGCGACGCGCGTCGGTCGCGTGCGCGAGCGCAAGCAGCGTGGGCACCGGAACGACCGGCCGGCTCGCGCCGAACGCCAAGCCCTGCGCCACCCCGCAAGCGATGCGAAGCCCCGTGAAGGAACCCGGCCCGGCGCCGAATGCGATCGCGTCGAGTTCCCGCAACGCGAGAGCGCCCCCGGCAAGCACAGCATCGACCATCGGCAAAACTAGCTCGGAATGGCGTTGTCCCGCGAGCTCGGCGCTGTCGGTAAGCTCGCCTTTTACCAGCAATGCCACGGAACAGTATTCCGTGGCATTGCTGGTAAACGG
>JALYOK010000144.1 GCA_030856925.1 Pseudomonadota bacterium | reverse complement strand
AACTTGAATCGTTGCGTGCTCAAGTCGCAGATCAGGCCGCCTATTTGCGTTTGGCGCAAACCCTGTCGTCGTTTCTCGAGAACCTGCGTGCCAATGTCAAAACGCTAGACATATGCGATCGTCAGCGGATCACGCGACTGCTGGTAAAGGAAGTGGTAGTCGGCAATGACAACATTACCATTCGCCATTCGATCCCAACTGCGGTACGATCAGGCGGTTGTGACAACGGCTCGTTTAACTTGCCTGGACCCGCAAAAGGCGGCACGTCGGATAAAAATTACCTTTTGTGTCCATGGACTGATAAGGCCATCATGGCGGAAGGCTTGTGATAGTGCATGCCACCGTTACGGTTAAACGCATGGTCGGCCCCAGGATAGGAATAGATTTCGATTTCAGCACGGCCTCGGAAATGATTGCGTATCCGCTCGACGGCGGCAGGGGGCGCGAATTTGTCCAATTCCGCGAAATGGAACACCACCGGACATTTAATCCTGCTCGCTTCGCCGAGGGCCTTCTCGATGCCGACACCGTAGTAGCACACCGCTACATCCACGTCGGTGCGACAGGCGGCCAGATAGGAGAGAAAACCGCCCAGGCAATAGCCGACGGAGCCAACCTTGCCTTGACATTCCGGCAACTCGCGCAACGCGGTGAGGGTCTGGGTGATGTCCGACATCCCCTTTTCCACGTCGAAGCGGCCGTAGAGATCGAATGCTTTGGCAAAGTCTTGCTCCGTCTGACCCAATTCGACACCGGGTTCCAAACGCCAAAAAATGTCCGGCGCGATGGCGACGTAGCCTTCTTCGCCGTAGCGATCACAGATATCGCGGATGTGTTGATTGACGCCGAAGATTTCCTGAATGACCAGCAGGCCGGGGCCGCTGCCTTGAGCCGGCTTGGCGACATACGCTTGAAATTGTCCGCCGTCCGCGGCGGTGACGGATATATATTGCCCGGCCATCTGGGCTCCTCGAGTTATGAAATTATTTGAACCCGGAGTTTACTTTAGACGGCGGCGTTCGAACAGCGGGCGGCCTGCTGTGACTCTAAGCGCAAAAATTCACTGAAAAAGGCTATCGCCGATTGACCGGTGAACACGAAAACGCAACAATTGTTTACGGAAAAAACCCCAGACTCAAGACTAATGGAAGCTATGGAGACCTATTCGATATCGTTACGCAGCCTCGCGGCCGCCGGCGATTTGCTCCTTAATCGCGGATTGTGCTTTCACAAGCCACAACATGAACCGCAGGGCGCCGGAACAGGCGTATCGCGTAGTCAACGTCATTAGCGGCCTCGAACAGGCCGCCGCTAAATTCCAAACAATTGCTGGGTTAGATTAATAAGCTGGCTATTTTCATTAGCCGCAATTTCTCCAAACCAAATCCATATGACCGCGGCGAGATGCGCCGGCTTCCTAATCGGCGCGTCGTCCCTGGGCGTTTTTGACGCAAATCATGAAATTGCGGTTATTATTACGCATCTATCGATCTCTACAAGGAATGGAAATGATGCTTTCTCCCTACCGTGGATTCGTGTTAGCGAGTCTTTTTGTCGCCCTACTGACTTCGGGCTGTAGTTGGTTTAACCGCTCGAGGGAACCCGCGTCGGAGCGCGGCGTTATTAATAGTGCGGGCGCAGATGTCACCTTCGCCAACGATCAAAAGAAAGCCCGTGACGAAGCAGCAGCCAAAGCCGCATCTTCGGCCAGCGACGGCGCCCGGGGTAGCGGCGGCGCGGCCGACCCGGCCGCCGGCGGCGCGACGGCAACGCCTCTGCCCGCCGATTCCGATTCAACCAGCGCCGGTGGTGGACAGAACGGCGCCGGGGATGCCATGGCGGACACAGACGCGAGCGCTACGGGCCAGCGTGCTGATACAAGCGGCGCGGCGGCAAACGGTAGGATGGGTCCCGAAGGTGGCGATGCGATGATGGAAAAAGTCACGTTGCAAGGCGACGCGCTGTTCCAATTCGGCAAGGCCGACGAAAAAGGCATGCTGCCCGGCGGTAAACAACGGCTGGATGAGTTAGCCGACAAGATCATGGCCATGGACGCGGGAACGATTGCAAGTATCAAGATCGTCGGCCACGCGGATCGCTTGGGTTCTCCGACCGGCAATATGAAGATCTCTGAAAAACGGGCAGCCACCGTGATGAATTACCTGGTTAGGCACGGCGTCGATGCGGCCATGATGGAAAGCATGGGCAAAGGAGATGCCGATCCGGTGACTGATTGTCCGGGCGGCCGGGCAAACAAAGCGCTCATCGCGTGCCTATCGCCTAACCGGCGAGTGGAAGTGATGATCAACGCCAAGTAGCTGGCGGCGTTTGAAGTGATTTACCTTCCGCGTGCCGGATAGTTGAACTCGCTGGGCGCGACTGCGCTGGGAATGGGCAACGGCAGGCTATGAATGCTTAACCCATCCGGCGCAGAAGGCGCGCTACTCTTCGGCTCGTACCGCGGTTATCCACGCGTCGAGTAGCGTCGCGCGTCGACACGGGTTCAATACGAATGATTGAAGGCATTCTCGCCGCAATAATTGTGTACCGGGCACCTAGTGGCTGGTCCTGCTGCACCAGCATTTTAGGATTGCTAGCGCTCGGCTGATAGCGTTATAAACTCCGCATATCCCCTTCGGATTCCAGCGTCCGCCGTACAGTCGCGCTCCCTACCCGGAGAATGCATCTGCCACGCCGTTCTGCGGGCCAATGCGAAAGACTTCCAGAAGCTTGGCGGTCAA
>JALYOK010000154.1 GCA_030856925.1 Pseudomonadota bacterium | reverse complement strand
ATTTTCGACTTCGTGCCAGTTGCGCTGCCCGAGCGAGTTCGCAAATCCGCGGCAAATTGTTCCGGCGGCGTAGATGCCGACTAGGTCCAGTCCTTGCGCCGCCGTAGTGATTTGCTCGATCGATTCTTCAGGCGAGGGCAGGGCGCTGCTGCGTTTATTCTCGCTCGAGTGAATATCGGTAGCGTAAAGGAGATACGGATCCTCGGGGAGATCGTCCAGTATCGCTCTAAGCTCAGCGAGGCTGGAACGAGCAAGCGCAAGGTCGCCGCTATCGCCGGCTATCGTAAGCGACAAGCTTGCCTGCCGGCCCTGGGCAATCAAACGCAAGCGCAGGTAACGCTGAGTTACGTTGCCCGCTTGCCGTATTTGGCCGTGATTGAAGCGAACGAAATCGGAGCATTCACCGGAAAACCAGCAGGTGAAGATTTCATCGCGCTTGAGTTCTTGCGTGAGATTATCTGCCAATGCATAAAACTGGTTCTGCACCTAGATTTCTCCGCCAAAAACATCGACGTTCGCAAACACGCAAGGCGGCGCAGCGTGGCCGACGTGGATCGCTTGGTTGGGTTCGCCCTTGCCGCAGAACTGCGTGCCGTGAATCTCAAAACTGGCGGGATCGCCGACGGCTTTCAAGCTGCGCCAGAAGGTTGCCGAAATGCCGCGGTAATTCGGGTTTTTGACGATACGGGTGCGTTCGCCGTTCTCGATAAGTTGGCCCCATTCGCAACCGAATTGAAATTTATTGCGAGAATCGTCGATCGACCACGACACGTTAGTGGTCATCAAGATGCCGCGTTCGATGTTCGCGATCATGGCGTTGAAAGGCGTGTCGCCCGGCTCGACATTTAGATTGGCCATGCGGTCGATGGGCGCGCGATTCCAACTCGAGGCGCGAGAATTGGCGACGCCGGATTGGTTGGCCCGGCTTTGGGAAATATGGCCGCCGAGCGGGCGTTCGAGAACACCGTTACGAATCAAAACAATCTTATCGGCGCGCGAGCCTTCGTCATCGTACGCGAACGAGCCAATCTCTTGCGGGTGGGAAGGATCAAAGGTTACATTCAGCAATGGCGAACCGTATTGATATTCGCCGAACATATCCAGCGTGACGAAGCTGGTCCCCGCGTAGTTGCGCTCGTCGCCGAGAATGCGATCTAATTCCAGCGGATGGCCGATCGATTCGTGGATCTGCAACATCATTTGCTCGGGCATCAGTAGCAAGTCCAATGTTCCGCCCGGGCAATTGTCCGCGAGCAAGAGTTCGAGCGCTTCTCCGGCCAGCCGCTTGCCGCAGCCGAAAAAGCCCGCACGCGCCAAAATGTCCGCGCCGCCTTGCTGCGCGAAGCCCAGGCTCCTAGTTTGCGTATCGCTGTCGCGATTGGCCGTAACGTAAGCGCGGGGAACGGTATAGCGAAACTGCTGGTGGACTTCGGCGCCGGCGTTGCTCAAGTAAAGCCGCTCGCCGTTGATGACGTTGAGGCTGAAATAACGATCGACGATTCGATTGTCGATCCGGGCGTCATGACATTCGGCGGCGAGCAGCGCCAATTGCTCGCGCCGCGAGCCCAAGGACGCGGCGGAGGGCGGCGAGACCCAGCTTCCGCGCGGATTGGGCATGTGTGCGGGATCGTAGGCGATCACGCTTTTATGTTGAGTCACCCGCGCCCATTCGGTGGCGCGATCGAGGGCCGTTTGTAGCCCCGCTTGCGACAGATCGCCCGTGGCGGCATAACCGCAACCATTCCGGACCATCGCCGTTAACATCGCGCCGCGATCGCTGGAAAGATGGGGAGGCTCGGCAACATCGTCGCGCACGGCAAGGGTTTCCGAAGTTTCTTCCACGTAACGCAGCGACCAAAATGGCGCGCTGGATTTCAACGATGCAAAATGTTCGGCGATCTTATTCATATCGATTCAATAGTATTTTGAACGGCTGCCCGGCCGGCTGGCTTAGGGCCGGAGGCAATACGAGCGCGGTTGCCGGCGTATGCATGGCTTTGAGGCAGCATCCATGCGCTTCTCCGCTGTGTCATTCCAGCGAAAGCGGGAATCTATACTGGTTCGCCCGGAATCAAATGGTCTGCGTTTCCGCGGCAACGACAATCAATACAGGGGTTTTTCCTTCGCCGACGCGTAACTCTTCACGCCATCCAATATCTCCGCCTTTGCTTCCTCAGATCCGACCCAACCTTCGACCTTCACCCACTTGCCGGGTTCCAGATCTTTGTAGTGCTCGAAGAAATGAGAGATTTGCGCCAGCGTCTGTTCGGGAAAATCCCGTGGCGATTCGATGGCGCGATAGAGGTTGCAGAGTTTGTCGAGGGGAACTGCGAGCAGCTTGGAATCACCGCCGGCCTCGTCGGACATTTTCAACATGCCGATGGGGCGACAACGCACTACCACGCCGGAGATGAGCGGCACCGGGGTGATCACCAGCACGTCGACCGGATCGCCGTCTTTCGACAGCGTTTTCGGAATGTAGCCGTAGTTGCACGGATAGTGCATGGCGGTCGACATGAAGCGGTCGACAAACATCGCGCCGGTAGCTTTATCGAGTTCGTATTTGATCGGGTCGCCGCGCATCGGAATTTCGATGACGACGTTAAAATCATTGGGCAAGTCGCGGCCAGCGGGTACACGGTCTAAGTTCATACTGTTTAGGAGCGTACTGGGTTGAAA
>JALYOK010000132.1 GCA_030856925.1 Pseudomonadota bacterium | reverse complement strand
GTGTGCTGTTGCTTGTGCTGTCGGTGAGGGAAACCAAGCCCGTCACGTTGACAAAATCGAACGCTCCATCCCTGAGCTGGCTGCTGCTTTCACCGACGCTACGCCGCTACTTGCTGTTACTCGCGTGGTTTACGTTCGCACGTGTTTCAGAAACTTTCATCGTTTTGTTTGGCCACGATTTGGGGATGAGTGTGGTCACGCTATTGATGTTGTGGGCCATGCTGAATCTCGCTAAGTCCCTGGCGGCTTGGTGGGGTGGGACGGCCGCTCTGAAGCTCGGTAAGGAACGAGTGATGGCCATGAGTTGGTGTGCCTACGCGGTAACCTTCGTCGCGCTCAGTCTAAGTTCGACGCCGACGATGCTATGGATCGTGACCCTAGTCTACGGACTGTTTGCCGGTCTGGGCGAAGGCATCGAACGGGCGGTCATCGGCGATTTCGCCTCGCCCTCCGAACGAGGCGCCGCCTTTGGTTGGTACAACATGATGATCGGCGTCGCGGCGATACCGGCCGGACTGGTGTTCGGCATTATCTGGCAGTTCGCCGGAGCGCCACAGGCGTTCTTGTTCGCCGGTTTAGTCGCCGGAACGTCGGCATTGACGTTGCAACTCTATGTCGCACCAGGACTGAAACACGCCGCCGTACAGGATTAAGGAGGTTCCTTATGGCCCTCATTTCCCTTGAGAACGCTCAGTTGGCATACGGCCACGTGCCGTTGCTCGACCATGTGGGGCTCAACCTCGACAAGGGCGAGCGAGTGGGTCTGCTGGGTCGTAATGGCGCCGGCAAGACCAGCTTGCTGAAGGTGATCGTCGGGCTGGCGCCGTTGGACGATGGCAAGGTGTGGCGCGCCCCGAGCTTGGGTATCGGCTACGTGCCCCAGGAGCCACTGCTTGACGATGCCGCGACGGTGTTCGATACGGTTGCCGGTGGCCTTGAGGGATTGCAGTCTGTGTTGATCGAGTATCACGAAATTCTCCATCGCCTTGCGCAGCCCGATCACGATCCGGGTCTAGCAAACCGGCTCGATGAACTGAGTCACGCTCTGGAAGCCAATGACGGCTGGCGCCTGCAAAGCCGCATTGAGGCCACATTGCAGCAGCTCGCTTTAAATGCCGATGAAATGGTCGGCAACCTCTCCGGCGGATGGCGTAAGCGCGTTGCCTTGGCGCGCGCTCTGGTGAGCGAACCGGATCTGCTGGTGCTCGATGAGCCGACCAATCATCTCGATATCGAGGCGATCGACTGGCTGGAGAAATTTTTGCGCGAGTCGAATCTGAATTTGCTATTTGTCACCCACGACCGGCGTTTTCTCGATCGCGTGGCAACGCGAATAGTCGAACTGGATCGTGGCATCCTGCGTGATTTTCCGGGGAACTACACCGCATATCGCAAGCGCAAAGAGGATATGCTGGCGATCGAAAATGTACGGCAGGAAAAGTTCGACAAAGTGCTCGCGGAGGAAGAGGTGTGGATACGGCGAGGCATCGAGGCGCGGCGCACGCGTAACGAAGGCCGGGTGCGGCGCCTGGAGTGTTTAAGATTGGAACGCGCGGCGCGCCGCGAGCGCTTGGGCCGCGTGAACTTCTCAGTGTCGGCGGGTGAGCGTTCCGGCGAATTGGTCGCGGAACTCAAACACGTCGGCAAATCCTACGACGAGCGCGTCGTGATCAGGGATTTTTCCGCCCGGGTTTTGCGCGGCGATCGCATCGGGCTCATCGGCCCAAACGGCGCCGGTAAGACCACCTTGTTGAAATTACTGACCAGCGAAATCAAACCGGATCAAGGCACGGTGCGGCTCGGCACGAAGTTGAGTGTGGCGTATTTCGATCAGTTGCGCGCGCAGTTAGATGACGAAGCCACGCTGATCGACACCATCAGTCCCGGCGCCGATTTTGTCGAAATCGGCGGGCAACGCAAACATGTGATGAGTTATCTCGAGGATTTTTTGTTCCCGCCGCAGCGGGCGCGGGCAAAAGTGAAATCGCTCTCCGGCGGCGAACGCAATCGTTTATTGCTGGCACGACTGTTCACCCAACCGGCCAATGTGTTGATCCTCGATGAACCAACCAACGATTTGGATTTGGAAACCCTGGAGTTGTTGGAGTCATTGCTGCAAGACTATGCCGGAACGGTATTCCTGGTGAGCCACGATCGCGAGTTTCTCAACAATGTCGTCACGCAATTGATCGCGTTTGAAGGCGAGGGCAGGTTGGTCGAATACGCCGGCGATTACGACGATTGGGAACGTGTGCAAAAGGCACGTGCCGCAGAGGCAATGGCCCGAGGTGGCCCTGGCCCTAGGCCACCCGGTAGGCCAGCCCCCCACCCCGTACCAGCGCGCACGATAGAGCACGAT
>JALYOK010000119.1 GCA_030856925.1 Pseudomonadota bacterium | reverse complement strand
CCGACTCCAGTTTTGACAGCGCTTATCAGTCTAACGATGCGTCCTCGGACGGTTTGCTTTCGCTCATCTTCTCAACACCTACCTGACATCTTTACGATGCCTTTTCCTCAGTCGCTCACTACCACGCCTTTTGGTCGCAGCAGCACTGGGTGGTTTGAAGCCAACTCCTGCAAGCCGGCTTCGGGAGGTCTGCTCCCATCTTCAGTACAGCAGCACAAGCTTTCACTTGCGTTCGTGACACACGTCCGACAGGCTCCTAGTGCCGAATGACCACGATTATCCCCATACCCTGCCGATCAGTGGAATGATCAACAGCGCAACGATGTTGATAATCTTGATCAACGGATTTACCGCCGGGCCCGCCGTATCTTTGTACGGATCGCCAACCGTGTCGCCGGTCACGGCCGCCTTGTGAGCGTCCGAGCCTTTGCCGCCGTGGTTGCCGTCTTCGATGTATTTCTTGGCGTTGTCCCAGGCGCCGCCGCCGGTGCACATGGAGATCGCGACGAATAAGCCGGTGACGATAGTGCCCATGAGCAAGCCCCCGAGCGCCGCCGGGCCGAGAATCAAACCGACCAGAATCGGTACCGCGACCGGCAACAATGACGGTATCATCATTTCCTTAATCGCCGCCTTGGTCAGCATATCGACAGCCGTGTGATACTCCGGCTTTGCTTTCCCTTCCATGATGCCCTTGATGTCGCGGAACTGTCGGCGTACTTCCACCACCACTGCGCCTGCGGCGCGGCCGACCGCTTCCATCGCCATGGCGCCGAACAGGTAAGGAATCAAGCCGCCGATAAAGAGACCGATAATGACCATGTGATTGGACAGGTCGAACACCGCTTTGATGTTGGCGGTTTCCAGGCCGTGAGTGTAGTCGGCGAATAACACCAGCGCGGCAAGACCGGCGGAACCGATCGCGTAGCCTTTGGTCACAGCCTTGGTCGTGTTGCCGACGGCATCGAGGGGATCGGTGACGTTGCGCACTTCCTTCGGCAGTTCGCTCATTTCGGCGATGCCGCCGGCGTTATCGGTGATCGGGCCATAGGCGTCGAGGGCCACGATGATACCCGCCATCGATAGCATCGACGTCGCCGCAATGGCGATTCCGTAAAGTCCCGCACACCAATAGGCCGCCCAGATTGCCGCACAAACGGAAAGCACCGGCCACGCCGTCGACTTCATCGAAATCCCGATACCGGCGATGATGTTAGTCGCATGGCCGGTGGTTGACGCCTGCGCGACGTGGCGCACCGGCGCGTACTCGGTCGCCGTGTAGTATTCGGTGATGATGACCAACAGACCCGTCAGTATCAGTCCGACCACCGACGACAGGAACAAGCGCATGGTCGAGACCCCCTCTATGTCGCTCATGAGCCAAGTGGTAACGGGGTAAAAGAGTATCAAAGATATTACTGCCGCGACAATCAAGCCTTTATACAGCGCATTCATGATCTTGCCGACGCCGCTGTATTTGACGAAGTAGCAACCGATAATCGAAGCGATAATCGAAACGCCGCCGAGTGCAAGCGGATAAGCCGCGGCGGCCGAGGCGTGACCTTTTAGCGTCAATACTCCGAGCAACATGGTGGCGATAATCGTCACCGCATAGGTCTCGAACAAATCCGCCGCCATGCCGGCGCAGTCACCGACATTGTCGCCGACGTTGTCGGCGATCACCGCCGGGTTACGCGGATCATCCTCGGGAATGCCGGCTTCGACTTTACCGACCAAGTCGGCGCCCACGTCTGCGCCCTTGGTAAAAATACCCCCACCCAGACGCGCAAAGATGGAGATCAGCGATGAACCGAATGCGAAGCCGATCAGTGGCTCGATGACGTGATAGAGGTCCGTCGTATCGTGGGCGGTTTCAACCAGGAACGAATAAAAACCTGCCACGCCCAACAAACCCAGGCCTACTACCAACATGCCGGTGATCGCACCGCCGCGAAACGCCACGGTGAGTGCAGCGTTGATGCCGTTGCGCGCCGCTTCGGCAGTGCGCACGTTGGCGCGCACTGAAACATTCATACCGATGAAGCCGGCGGCGCCGGAAAGAATTGCGCCGATGGCGAAACCCAAGGCGGTACGCCAATTTAAGAAGATCAGAATTACGACGAACAAAATCACGCCGACGATGGCGATAGTGCGATATTGCCGGTTCAAATAAGCCGATGCGCCTTGTTGAATTGCGCCGGCAATTTCTTGCATACGTGCATTGCCGGCAGGTTGCGACATGATCCAACTGCGCGAAACGACACCATACACAACCGCCAACGCGCCACAAATCAGCGCCAACCAAATCGGTTCAGACATGCTCCCTATCTCCTTATAATGACTTTTAGTAAACTGTTATTGTTACCGACAACGCTGCTTGCCAGAAACACGAGCACCAGCGCGGTCCTTAGACCATGCACCGCCAAGATCCAATTCTCAAGCGGCTCCCGGCATGGCCATTAACTCAAATCTTGAAATCCGTTTTCAGCTTCTTCGCGACCGCAACATTCTTCAGCACTACATAGTCCGGCATGCCGTTCTTGAACGGTGGGTAGTCTTCGCCGGCGATCAGAGGGGAAAGATAAGCCCGGCATTTCGCGGTAATGTGAAATCCATCTGCACTGATAAAATGGCGCGGCATGAATTTTTCCTTGTTGGCGACGTCCTCTAACTTTGCCATCTCAATTTTCCACTTGTAGGGTTTGTCCGACAGTCGCTTTATGGCGGGCATTACTGCGTTGTGACCCTGAAGCGCGAACTCCACCGCCGCCTTGCCGACGGCATAGGCTTGCGCCACGTCGGTTTTTGAAGCGATGTGGCGCGCTGCGCGCTGCAAATAATCGGCGACCGCCCAGTGATATTTGTATTTTAGTTTGTCTTTGACCAGGTTCGCGATCACCGGCGCCACTCCCCCCAATTGCGCGTGGCCGAAGGCGTCTTTCAAGCCGGATTCCGCAAGGAAGGTCCCATCGGCATTGCGCAATCCTTCTGACACGCCGATCACACAATAACCTTGTTCGAGCACCGTTTTCTCGACTTTCGCCAGGAACTTCGCTGCGTCGAACGTCACTTCGGGAAACAACAGAATATGCGGCGCATCGCCTTCTTGTTCCGCGGCGAGACCGCAAGCGGCCGTAATCCAACCGGCGTGACGACCCATCACCTCCAGCACGAATACCTTGGTCGATGTTTTCGCCATCGAAGCGACGTCGAAAGCCGCTTCGCGGATACTGGTGGCAACGTATTTCGCGACGGAGCCGAAGCCGGGACAAGTGTCGGTGATCGGCAAATCGTTATCGACGGTCTTCGGGACGTGCACCGCCGTGATCGGATAGCCCAATTTCCCGGAGATTTGCGATACTTTTAAGCACGTATCTGCCGAGTCGCCGCCGCCGTTGTAAAAGAAATAGCCGATGTTGTGGGCCTTGAACACTTCGATCAAACGCTCGTATTGGGCACGGTTTTCCTCGAAGCCCTTGAGCTTGTAGCGGCAGGAACCGAAGGCGCCCGACGGCGTGGTTTTGAGGCGCGCGATAGCCGCGGCAGAATCCTTGCCGGTGTCGATCAAATCTTCCGTTAACGCGCCGATGATGCCGTTGCGACCGGCGTAGACTTTGCCAATTTTATCTTTATGCTTGCGCGCCGTTTCGATCACACCGGCGGCGCTGGCGTTGATCACCGCAGTCACGCCGCCGGACTGGGCATAAAATGCATTCTGTTTCGCCATGATCAGATTCTCGTTAACTTAAGGCCGCAAATATGCGATCGCGAATTTCTTCCACTTTGCCAAGCCCGGGAATCTTGCGATAGCGAGGCGCTTGAGCATCGTTGCTGTTCGCCCAGTCGGTGTAATAGCCGACCAGCGGCTCAGTCTGATCGTGATACACCTGCAAGCGTTTGGCGACCGTTTCTTCTTTATCGTCGTCGCGTTGAATCAGATCGTCGCCGCTGACGTCATCTTTACCCGGCACTTTCGGCGGATTGAAAACGATGTGATACGTCCGGCCCGATGCCACGTGAACTCGGCGGCCCGACATGCGCTTGATAATTTCGTCATCGTCCACTTCGATCTCGATCACGAAGTCAATTTTCACGCCGGCATTTTTCATCGCTTCCGCTTGCGGGATGGTGCGAGGAAAGCCGTCGAATAAAAATCCGTTGTTGCAGTCCGGGTGGCTAATGCGTTCTTGCACCAAGCCGATGATGATGTCGTCGGACACCAGGCCGCCGGAATCCATGATCTTTTTCGCAGCCACGCCGAGCGCAGTGCCGGCCTTTACCGCCGCGCGCAACATGTCGCCGGTGGAAATCTGCGGAACGCGGAACTTTTCCTTGATGAAATTTGCCTGGGTGCCCTTGCCGGCGCCGGGTCCGCCCAACAGAATGAGCCGCATAGTTTTGTCGTGTTGCGTAGTGACCCAAGCGGGCGAATTATCACCTGCATCGGGCTAAATGTGGCGATGTTACAGTGGCTTAGCGTCGAGGTCAAACAGCGCGCGCACCCGCGCCAAATCTTCCGCGGTGTCCACGCCTGACGCGGGCGCGCCTTCGCTGACAAAGACGCCTATCTTATAACCGTGCCACAGCGCGCGCAATTGCTCCAACGCCTCGAAGCGTTCAATGGCAGGCGCCTCCAACGTCGGAAAGCGCCGCAGGAAGCCGGCACGATAGGCG
>JALYOK010000117.1 GCA_030856925.1 Pseudomonadota bacterium | reverse complement strand
GCGAGGAACGGCGGAACCGTCGGCGATGAGCCGGTGGCGATCACAGCGCTTTTGAATGTGATTTTCGTATGATCATCGACAACGAGATGATGGTCGTCGACGAACTTCGCGTAGCCACGAATCTTGTCGCTCACGGGAGTACTCTCGATGCCATCGATCACGGCCCCGACGAAACGGTCGCGCTCGGCCTTAACACGCCTCATCACGGCCCGCCCGTCGATGGAAACTGCGCCATGCAATTTAACGCCGAAGGTTGACCAACGACTAGCCACGTGGGCCGCGTCGGCCGCCGCGATCGGGAGCTTACTGGGCATGCAGCCGACGCGGGCGCAGGTCGTGCCGTACGGTCCGCCTTCGATAATTACCGCGCGGGCGCCGGCGGCAACTGCGGTACGGTAGGCGGCGAGTCCCGCGGTGCCTGCGCCTATAACTGCTACATCTACGTTGAGTTGTTTCATTTCGACTTCCATGTCACGGGGATTTCTGACCTTTTGTATTTACATGGGATTCCCGGTTTCGCGGGAATGACACGCACAATATCATGCCGCCTTCTTAACAATCTGCTCCAGTGCAGCCAAGCCACCGATGTGCTCGCCGTTAATAAAAATCTGCGGCACGGTTTTCTCGCCGCTGACGGCGCCGACAATGCGGCTGCGGGAGGTGTGGTGCAGCGGAATCTCGGCGTAGGTATAGCCCAACTGTGTCAGCAGTGTCTTCGCGCTTGCGCAAAAACCACACCCCTCGCGGGTGAAGATCGCCACTTGGTCTGGCATTTTCGCTTGCGGATTGATGTAATTCAACATCGTGTCCGCGTCGGAGACTTCAAACGGATCGCCCGGTTTGTTCGGTTCGGTGAACATTTTCTCCACCACGCCGTCTTTCACCAGCATCGAATAGCGCCAGGAGCGCATGCCGAATCCCAGATCGGTTTTGTCGACCAACTGACCCATACCTGCGGTGAATTCGCCGTTGCCATCGGGGATCAATTTTATGCTTTGCGCTTCTTGCTCTTTCGCCCACTCGTTCATGACGAAGGTATCGTTCACCGATACGCAGTAAATGGCATCGACGCCATTCTTTAAGAATGCCGGCGCGAGTTCGTTGTAGCGGGGCAGGTGAGTCGACGAACAAGTTGGCGTAAACGCGCCGGGTAGCGAAAACACCACCACGGTCTTGCCGTTAAACAGCTCGTCCGTCGTAACGTTGTGCCACTCGTTGTTGTCGCGTACGCGAAACGTTACGGTCGGGACTTTCTTGCCTTCATGAGTCTGGTGCATCTTGAGTTCCTTTCAAAAACGTGGGTTGTAATACATTTACAAGGTCGATAGCCGAATAATACGCAGCCGCTGCACATCGATCCAATACTTTGTTATGATTGGGCCGATAGTTTTTACCTATTGATAATGACGTGACTCTCACCGAACTCAAATATGTCGTAGCTGTCGCCGACGTTAAACATTTCGGCCGTGCCGCGGAGCACTCCTTTGTCAGCCAGCCGAGCCTGAGCGCGGCGGTGAAAAACTTGGAAGACGAATTGGGGGTGCGCATTTTCGAGCGCGGTAAGAACGAGGTGTTGGTGACTGCAATAGGCGCGCAGGTAGTCGCGCAGGCGAAGCGTGTGCTGGAGGAAGCAACGCGGGTCAAAACCCTCGCCCAACAGGGCAATAATCCCCTGGAAGGCCCGCTGCATCTGGGCGTGATCCACACGATCGCGCCCTATCTGCTGCCCGAACTGGTCGCCGCGATGCACGAACTCGCGCCGAAGATGCCGCTCGATATCGAAGAAAACATGACGGCGAATCTCGACAAAATGCTGGCCGACGGCGGCATCGACGTCGCGATCCTCGCCTTGCCGTTTCAGGCGAGCGGCGTCGATACCCTACCGTTGTACGACGAAACCTTTCGCGCCATCGTACCCACCAAGCACCCGTGGGCGAAACGCAAACATATCGCCGCGAGCGAACTCGATAGCCAAAACCTATTGCTGCTTTCCATCGGCCACTGTTTCCGCGATCAGGTGCTGGACGCCTGCCAAGAATTTTCCCGGCTGCCGGAACCGGGGAAACAGGGCAATTCGCTGGAAACGCTGCGCAATATGGTTGCGTCCGGCATGGGTATTTCCGTGCTGCCTGCAACCGCGCTGACGGCCAAGTATTCCACGCCTTTGATCAAGGCAATCGATTTCCAATCACCGCCGAGCCGCCGTGTGGTGGCCGCGTATCGGCGCGGCTTTCCGCGCATGGCGGCGGTGGAAAAGATTTTTCAGGCGTGCCAGAAAGTCAAATTGCCGATTCAGACGCGGCGCGATTTCAACGCGTAGGCAAGAATGCCGACGATCGCGATTGTCCAAACGATCACCGGGCCCGAAGGCCAGTCTAGCCAAGCTGAGAGCGCCAGCCCCAGCGCGTAGCCGGCTAGGGCGACAACATATGCGATGAGGAGTAGTTTGCGCCGGTACTCACGCGTTGCAAGGGCCGGCATGATCAGCGTGGCGAACACTAAATAAAGTCCCACCAGTTGCACCGACATCGTCACGGCGCAGGCGAAAAG
>JALYOK010000093.1 GCA_030856925.1 Pseudomonadota bacterium | reverse complement strand
CCTTTCGCGATGAACCGCTGCTCAACTTTTGCCTCGCTCCGCACGCTCCGTATACCGTGTCGGACAAGAGCTTTGCCAAGGTGCTAACTTACGCCGAGCAACTCAACGTCCCCATTCATATGCACGTCCACGAAACCCGGGACGAGATTAATCAGAGCATAGCTCTATACGGGGTGCGGCCCATCGAGCGGCTGTCCCGCTTAGGGTTGCTAGGGCTTAACTTCATTGCCGTCCACGCTGTCCACCTCGAGTCGGAGGAAATTTCCTTGCTTGCACAACAAGGTTGCCATGTGGCCCATTGTCCCTCCTCTAATCTAAAACTTGCGAGCGGCATTTCACCGATCGGATCGCTCATCAAAGCGGGTGTCAATATCGGCTTGGGCACCGATGGCGCCGCGAGCAATAATAGGTTGGACCTGTTTGGCGAAATGCGCCTGGCCGCGCTGCTCGCCAAAGCCGCATCGGATCAAGCCGATACCCTGCCGGCGCATGAAGCCTTGGCGATGGCGACCATACATGGCGCGAAAGCCCTCGGTTTGGATAGCGAAATCGGATCGCTGGAAATCGGCAAAGCGGCGGACCTCGTCGCCGTCGATTTGTCGAGCCTGGAAACAACGCCCTGTTATGATGTGGCGTCGCATTTGGTATACGCCGCCGGTCGCGAACACGTGAGCCACGTTTGGGTGGCGGGTGAGTTGCTGGTCGAAGATCGTAGGCTCACCCGTCTAAATGTCGATGCTATTCTCGGTAAAGCGAGTCATTGGCGCAGTAAGTTAGCCCAAGGAGCATGAAGCCGTGAATGTCGATCCACTCGAACTCAGAAAGTTCTCCGACCTTGCCCATCGCTGGTGGGATCCGAGCCGCGAGTTCAAACCGCTGCACGATATCAATCCCCTGCGGCTCGATCATATCGATAAGAAAGTCGAGCTTAATGGTAAAACCGTGCTCGATGTGGGTTGTGGCGGCGGCATACTAGCCGAAAGTATGGCGGCTCGCGGGGCCAAGGTCACCGGCATCGATCTTGGCGATAAACCTCTCAAGGTGGCGCAGTTGCACCTGATGGAAAGCGGCTTATCGGTCGATTACCGCATGATCTCGGCCGAAGAGTTAGCGCAGCAACAACCGCACAGTTTCGATCTGGTCACTTGCATGGAAATGCTGGAACACGTGCCCGACCCGGCGGTGACGGTGCGGGCCTGTGCGGCGCTAGTTAAGCCCGGCGGCTGGGTGTTTTTTTCCACCATTAACCGTAATCCGAAGTCTTATGTGTTCGCGATCATCGGCGCGGAATATCTGCTCAATCTATTGCCGAAAGGCACCCACGACTACAGCAAATTCATTCAGCCATCAGAATTGGCGAACTTTTGCCGGCAAACGGCTTTACATGTCGATCATCTCATCGGCATGAGCTACAACCCGCTGAGTAAAGTTTATTCTTTGGGCGCCGACACCAGCGTCAACTACACGATGGGTTGTCGCGCGTGAACGCTGCCGCGGTGCTGTTCGATCTCGACGGCACCCTTGCCGACACGGCGCCGGATCTCGGCGGCGCGCTTAACCGCCTGCTGCACCGATACGAAAAACCGGAGTTGTCCCTAAGCCGGTCCCGCCCTCTAGTTTCCATGGGCGCGCGCGGGATGCTGGAAATCGGTTTCGGATTAACCCCTGATGACGCCGATTTCGAGGCAATGAAGGCCGAGTACCTAGCGCTCTACGAAGAGAATTTGTGTCGCGACACGCGTTTGTTCGATGGAGTGGAAGACGTGCTGATCACCCTAGAGCGATGCGCAATTCCGTGGGGGATTGTGACCAACAAACATAGCCGCTTCACGTTACCGTTACTGGCTACATTGAACTTGGATCGACGCGCGCGGTGCATCGTCTCGGGTGACTCCGTTGCGCAAGCCAAACCCCATCCCGACGGCCTACGCGCCGCTGCCGCAGCAATGAGCATAGCGCCATCATCGAGCATCTTTTACGTCGGCGACGACGAGCGCGATGTGAAAGCCGCGAACGCAGCGAACATGACGCCGGTTGTAGCACGCTACGGTTATCTTGGTAACGGCAATTCGCCTGACAAGTGGGGGGCCCGGCACTTCATCGATTCCCCCACGGACTTGCTTAGGATACTTGAAATTGACTAAGCAAGGCGTTTCGTTCTTGCTACGCCATGACCACGCAATAGAATTGCGCTTTAAAGTCGTTCCAGGCGCCAGCCGCTCGGAAATTGTTGGCGTGTTAGGCGATCGCCTCAAAATCAGAATTGCGGCGCCACCCGAAAAAGGCAAAGCGAACCAGGCATTGTTGCAACTGATCGCGGACTGGCTGGGAACGAAAAATGTTGCCGTTGTTGCGGGACACGGCAATGCGGACAAGACCGTGCGTGTCGGCGGCATGTGTGAACTGAGCGCTGAACAGATGCGTCTTTTGGACTAGTTTTCAACAGCATCGCCAGAAGCCGCATGGATACTGGCTCCCAGGCCATGAGGTCCTGAGGGGCAAGCCCCGATTGCCGCTCAGGGCTGGTGTTATTAACTCTCTTTGAGGAGAAACGAATATGGATAAGGAACTACTGGCGCGCGGACTCGAGACGCGCAAGCAAGTGTTGGGCAAAGACTATGTCGAACAGGTGATGAAAAATGCCGACGATTTCAACCGCCCGTTTCAGGAATTCATCAGCGAGTATTGCTGGGGCGCGATCTGGACCCGCGAAGGCTTGCCGCGCAAGACCCGGAGTTTGCTAAACCTCGCCATGCTGACGGCGCTCAACAAACCCCACGAACTCAAGTTGCATATCCGCGCAGCCCTTACCAACGGCGTGACGCGCGAAGAAATGCAAGAAGTGTTCATGCAAGCTGCCGTCTATTGCGGTGTTCCGGCCGGGGTGGAATCGTTCCGCTTGGCGCGGGAGGTATTCGCCGAGGCCGATAAGAAATAATCGCTCGGTCAGGGGAGCAACTGGAAAAATGCCGATGTTGATGGCTCGTTCGTTAGGAAATAAATTTGTCTGACGTCATCGGCTATCGCCGGCCTGCGGCGGGCACCCAGCCCGAGTACCTCTATCCACCGTACGTGTCGTCGCAAAAACGGGCGCCGACCCAACCCTTGGTGATGTTGCCGCATAGCTTGACGGAAATCACCGGTCCCGTTTTCGGCGCCGGCGATGTAGGACCCAGCGACCACGATCTCACAGGACAACCTACGGGCGAACCGCTGGGTGAGCGCATTACCGTCAGCGGCCGCGTGCTCGATGAAAATAATCGGCCCGTTCCCCATACGCTGATCGAGCTGTGGCAAGCGAATGCGGCGGGTCGTTATCGCCACAGCGGCGACCAACACGCGGCGCCCCTGGATCCCTACTTTACCGGGTTTGGACGCGCTCTTAGCGACGCCGAAGGCCGCTATCGCTTCATTACCATCAAGCCCGGCGCCTATCCCTGGCGCAATCATCTTAACGCCTGGCGTCCGGCGCATATCCATTTTTCATTGTTCGGCGCGGCCTTCGCGACGCGGCTCGTCACCCAGATGTACTTTCCCGGCGATCCGTTGTTAACGCTCGATCCGATTTTCAACAGCACCGCCGACGAACGCGCGCGCCGCCGATTGATTTCTGTGTTCGATTGGGAATCAACTACGCCGGAATACGCACTCGGTTATCGCTTTGACATCGTGTTGCGTGGCCGTGAGGCGACACCGATGGAGGACCAGCAGTGAACGCGATCGTCACGCCATCGCAAACGGTCGGCCCGTTCTTTCACATCGGCCTTGAGCGCAGCGCCGTGAGTAACCTAGCGGCCGGGGTAGTGGCTGAGCCGATCGAAATAATGGGCCGTGTGCTCGACGGCGATGGCCAACCTGTTATCGACGCCCTGATCGAAATATGGCAAGCAAATGCCC
>JALYOK010000078.1 GCA_030856925.1 Pseudomonadota bacterium | reverse complement strand
GGCGTGCTGACCGAGAATATCATCTTGCTCGATACCAGCCGCATGCGGGTATCCGGGAAAGGACGGGTAGACTTCGCTACCGAGTCGCTGTCGCTTAAACTGGCGCCGAAGCCGAAGAAACCGCAGTTTTTCAGCCTGGCTACTCCCGTGGAAGTAAGCGGCAAGGTAACCAAACCCATAATCAAGGTTAAGGCCGGTGCAGTGCTCGGCACCACCGCCAAGCTGTTTACTTCCATCGTCACTACGCCTTTCGCCCGACTATTTTCCAAGAAAATCGCGCGTGACGGCAATGACGTTTGCAACGATGCGTTGCGCCAGCCGCGTTCGATTGAGCAGCGTTCGGCAAGTGAGGCCTATTACTCGATGGCTCTAAATTAGCGATGAAAGTCACTCGTATCCTGCTGCGGCTCTATACCACCGCGCTGCGCGGTGGGGCGGGATTCCTCGCCCGCAGACTCAAGAACAATTTCTATTTGCTGCTGGCGGGACTGTTCACCGTGTTCATTCTGGTCGATGTGTTAGTTCTGCACGCGGTGGTGGATATGCGCCAGAAGGCATACGACTTGGTGATCAGAAATCGTTTCGTCAAACCGACGCCGGATAAAGACATCGTCATCGTCGATGTGAACGAAGCGTCTTTGAGCGCGATGGCGAAGGACTATGGGCGTTGGCCTTGGCCGAGGCAAGTATTCGGCGAGTTCGTAGAAAACGTGGCGCAACAAAACCCGAAGGCCATTGTGTTCGATATTTTGTTCAGTGACCCGGACGTATTCAATGCCGACAGCGACGTGGCGTTCAATGAGATCATCGCGGCAACGGACAATACATTCTTCCCGATGCTGCGCCTGCCACAGGCGCACGATCACTTGAGCCAACTGCGCCCAAAAATGATCCCCGGCATCAAGCCGGTGCAGGGCGAAATACAAGGGGACGCTCCGATCGCGATGGTATTGCCATTTTTCAAGGCGGCGCTCGAGGGCGGCCGTTTAGGCACGCACAATATCTATCCGGACTCCGATGGTGTCGCGCGCGCTTATCCTATGTACCACGATGCCCATGGCTGGCGCATACCGTCGATGCCGGCGCGCATAGCCGAGGCATTGGAGTGGCGCCCACCGGCGCGGCAGGAGATTCTTCTCAATTGGCGCGGCAAACCCTTTACTTATCGGTACGTGAGTTTCAGCGATGTTTACCTGGACATGCTTAACAAGGACCGCAAGCGGCCGCCGCACGAATTCATCGGCAAGATCGTCCTGATCGGGTCCACGGCGCCTAGCCTTTTCGATATTAAAGCCACATCGATGGCGAAACAGTTTCCCGGCGTGGAGATCCTCGCAACCGCGATCGATAACGTCAAGCACGATGATTACATCCGCGTGCCCAATAACCGCTGGCCGGTATTTCTGGCGGCACTGGCGATCCTTTGGGCCACCGCCTTCGCGTTTTACAAAGATGTCGAAGCCGATCGCTTCGCCAAAATTTTCGGCTTTTCGCAACTCGGATTACTGGCAATCTCCTATCTTACGATTAACCTCACCAACTTTTATTTCAACCTCGCGGGGCCGGTCTTCATCACCTTTATTTATTTCTCGGTTGCGAAGTTGTATGCGATGGCGTCGGCAAAGGCATTGGAACGCAACGTCGTCGCGCTCAGTTTGCGCCAGGGCGCCAGCGTGATGGCCACCATGGCGATGTTCGAGATTAAAACTAATGATGAGCTTGCCTTACCCGCCTTCTTGCGCACGCTTAAAAAAGCGGCGGAGAAGATGGGCACTTATCCCAAGGATGTCGAAATGATGCGCGGCTCACAGCGCGGCATCTGGGGCCTCCTGGACAATATGCTGATTGTCAGTTGGGCGCACGGCGAAACCGACGAGCAAACGATGCAGTTGGTCGAACGTGAGGCGAACGACTTAGTCGCGGCGATGCCGGGGCTGGTCGCAGCGTCCAACATCGCCGGTGAGATTTTACAGGACCACACGGTTCATACCCTGCCGTTGGGAATTGATGGCGCCAATCCCACTGAACCGGAATGGCGGCAATTATTTGCGGAAACACTTGAGAAGACGAGGAAGACATGACGATATCGAAATGGATGTGGATAACGCTGAGCGGGTTGCTGTGGGGACTAGCAATACCTACGCTGGCGCAACAGCAGGGCGTGGCGGTTAAGTCCGACGACATGAAAGCCGAACCCTTCAAGGACGCGAAAACCGTAGCTGCGCTTAATAAGGGAGACTCTGTCACTATCCTCAAAAAGCAAGGCGGCTGGATGGAAATCAAGGTCAGTCAACGCAAGGGTTGGGTGCGCGTGCTGAGCGTCAGAAAAGGGGCGGGAGGCAGCAACGCGGCGGCTGAAATTGCCGGCGTCGCAGGAGTCGCGACAGGACGCGCCGGAACCGGTCAAGTTGTCAGCACCACGGGCGTACGCGGCCTGGGGGAAGAAGATCTCAAGAGCGCCAAGTTTAACGAGGAAGAATTGAAGAAGGCCGAGGCGGCCGCCATCGCACCGGACCAGGCAAAGCAGTTCGCCGCCAAGGGTGCGTTGACTGCTCGGCAGGTCAATTGGTTGCCTACTTCTAAAACCGTCGCAAGCGAGGGGCGCTGAACATGAGCAAGAACATTATTATCCGAATCGCTTTACTGGCGCTTGTCGCATTCCAACCTATCGCAAATGCCGACAGCCTACGGGACCGGCTCAAAGAGCTAAGGGATCGCAATAGGCCCGCCAAGCAAGAACCGCAGCCGGCGCCAAATAACGCGTCTGCCTCCGAGGAGAAAGAATTCAAGATTCCGCCGATCGGCCCAATTC
>JALYOK010000055.1 GCA_030856925.1 Pseudomonadota bacterium | reverse complement strand
GTTTTCGTAGGCGGCGCCGTTTAAGTTGGTCCATGAGGTGAAGCCTCCGACCCAGAATTTCGGATAACGCTTGCTCACGGCGGCGAGGAGTTGCGTGCCGGCGTAGCCGCCTTTGGGCTGGTAGGCGGGTCGGCTGGGTGTCGCGAAGGCGCTATCGACACCGTAGAAATATTGATTGTTTCTGCGGGTTGCAAACAGCGGGCCGGCGGCCAGTCCTACGTTCCAGCCCGGACCGAATAGCTTATTGCGTATATCAAGATTCAACCGCGGCTCGAACACCCATCCGGTCTGACGAAAGCTGCGCAGGTCCGTTGCAAACACGGTACGTAACGGCAAACGCAGATCGAGTTCTAGACTGTTGTCGAGATTTTTTTGAAGATGAATATTAAAAGTTGGGCCGAATTCCAGGGTGGGATCAAGATCGTCCATGCCACGTCGCGCGTCGTTTTCGGAACTCTTAACCGGGACGGACCCGCTGATACTGAAATCGAGTTCCGCCCAATCGCGCGAAAAGAACAGGCCGCGAATTTTTTGCCGATCCACTTTTAGGAAATCGCCCCGGTAGACAAAATAAGGGATGGGCAGCACGTAAAACTGCCGCTCGTCGGAACCTCGATAGTCCGGGAATTGGATGAGCGATACACCGGCGCCGGCTTCCCAAAGCGGAAACTTATCGGCGGTGGCGTTGAGGGATAGAACTGCTAAGAACGGCGCGAACCAAGCTGCGAATCGTGTGTATGTCGACACGGTAACTTTAATTTTGCTGTCGTGTTACCGCATTGTAACTTAGGTTCACGGCGCCACCTTTTCTATCACTCTCGCCAGCAGGCAAGCGCGGCGCGGCTAAGCCGGTAGGCCGGCCTGTGAGGCAAGCTGGGAGCGGCTTCTGGCATGGCGCCCCATCAACCGTTTACTAGGCCGTGGCGGATTCCATTTGTGGATCGCGGATGATTTGTCTGCGGCGACTTCAGTTTGACAACAAAATGACGAGCCACACGATTACGACGTTAATAATTGCAAGGAACACGGCGGCGCTGCCCATGTCTTTCGCACGCTTCGCGAGTTGGTGGTTTTCAAATGAAATGCGGTCGACCGCGGCTTCGACGGCGGAATTCAATAACTCCACAATCAGAACCAACATGACGCTGGCGATCATGATCGCTTTTCCGTAGCTGGGCACATGACAGAACCACGCCACCGGAATTAACACCCCGGCTAGAATGAGTTCCTGGCGAAACGCATCCTCATTCCGCAGGGCGGCCTTTAATCCTTCCGCCGAAAATCCGAAGGCGAGCCAGATCCGTTCGAGACCCGCTTTGCCTTTGTGCGGGCTCTCCGAGCGTAGGTGTAGGTCGTCCATGTCTTGACTAAAGTGCAGCCAGGGCGGCGTCGTAGTTAGGTTCCTGAGCAATTTCCGGCACTAGCTCCGCGTGCTTGACCTTGTTGTTCTCGTCGAGCACCACCACGCCGCGGGCGGCGAGCCCGCGCAGTGGCCCGTCGGCGATGTCGACGCCGTACTTCGAGTGGAAATCCTTGCTGCGGAAGGTCGATAAGGCGACGACGTTTTTCAAACCTTCAACGCTGCAAAAACGGCTCATCGCAAACGGCAGATCCGCGGCGATCACCAGAACCACGGTATTCTTCATGCTGCCTGCTTTTTCGTTGAACATGCGGGTGGACGAAGCACAGGTCGGGGTATCAAGGCTAGGCACGATGTTTAGAATTTTGCGCTTGCCAGCATAAGTTGCAAGACTGACGTCGCTGAGATCGCCTGCGGTCAGGCTGAAATCCGGTGCGCTATCGCCGATCTTTGGAAAATTTCCGCCGACGTGGACAGAGTTGCCTTTGAGAGTAACGGTGGACATGCATGCCTCCTGGTTAACTATTAAGTGAATTAACGATCGGATATTAACTCAGAAAAAGCGGTCGACCGCTTTTTCTGGTTTGAATGATGATGCCGCAGGAAAAACTAAACCGACAGTTCTGGTCATGGATAAAAAATAAACAAACGATAACCGACGGCGACCACATCCTTCGTTTCTAGGCGCAGCGCCACGTTGACTTCTTCCAGCGGCTCAATCCCTAGTTCGATGCGCGCCTTTTCGGTTACATAATCGGGCGGTTGGATTAAGCGTTTTACGATAGCCCGGTCAGCCGCGTCTGTCAAAGTGAGCTCCAACGTCGGCAATGCCTGCGCGTACCCAGCCCGATTACGCAGCAGCGCGGTGACTACAATCTCGTTCGGGCGCTCGGGGAATTGCTTGAGATCGGAGGATTCGATGGTGATCAAATCTGCATTTCGCGGCAAGATCATTTGACAGCCCACGACGCCGCAATAGGCGCTCAAGAATGGCTTGAGCCCGGGCATCTGGCGAGCGATGATGTCGCGAAAATAGATCGTCCCTTGAGCGACCAATACTAATAGCAAAAACGCCGACCCCGCCAGCCACAGCGTCGGATTGCCGCCCCGGCCGGGCCTAAAGTCCGGGTGATAGAGCACCGGCGCATCGCTGTCTTCCTCGGCTTTGGGTTTGGAGTCCCGCGCCGCCGGCTCGTTGGGAACGAGATCTACCCGTTCGATCTCGACTTCCGCCTGCGCAGCTGCGTTCTCCCCAATGGCGAGGGTTTCCAGGCCGTTGAACAGCGTGTTGCAATGACCGCAACGCACCTGGCCGCGGCGCGCCTCGAGTTGTTGCGATGTCACGCGAAAGCTGGTGCGGCAGGAAGGACACGTGGTCGTGGCCGTCTTCACAAATTTTTCTTGCCTGCGAGGCAAACCCAATCGCTGTCCTCGCCATCGATCTTCAAATCGCAGGCGTGACTATAACAATCGATCATACCGAGGGCCTGGTTCTTCAATATGCCCGAAAGTACAATCCGGCCGCCGGCCCGCGTTTTCCCGATGATGATCTCGGCGAGCATTTGCAGCGGATTGGCCAAGATGTTCGCCACCGTGACATCTGCCGGAACACTTGGCATCCGGTCCGGCAGTTGAAAATTCACGATGACGTTGTTGTCGTGCGCATTGGCGCGCGCGACTTTCACGGCGACCGGGTCGATATCGGTACCGATGACTGTTTGCGCACCTAATTTAGCGGCAGCGATGGCAAGGATGCCGGAACCGCAGCCATAATCCAGCACGATTTCGCCGCCCTTGATTTCGCGTTCCAGCCAGCGTAAGCACAATAAGGTTGTTGGGTGGCTGCCGGTACCGAAGGCGCGGCCCGGATCGAGCACCAAATTTATTGCGTTCGGATTGGGCGCCAGATGCCAGGTGGGGACGATCCAAAGGCGCGGTGAAACTTCAATCGGGTCGAACTGGCTTTGCGATAACCGCACCCAATCCTGTTCGTCGACAATAGTGGTTAGATGGGATGTAATCGCCGGTATCTTAAGCGTGGCGCAGGCGTTTTGGATCGCGGCCGACACATCGATATCGGCAGCAAATAAGGCGGTGACGACGCATTCGTTCCAATAAGCGGCAAAGTCGCCCGGTTCGCCAAAGATCGGCTGTTCCCGGACCGAGCCGTCGGCGGCGTCCGTCACGGTGACCGAAAGCGCACCCTCGGCAAGCAATGCATCGCTTAACGGTTCGGCAGTTTCAGCGGGGGTTTGGACGGCGACGGAAAGCCAGTTCAATTCGCACAATCAATGATGGAAAGCAGAAGGAATTCATCCCTTTTTACGTAGCGCAAGCTTCTCTTCCAAATAATGGATGCTAGTCCCGCCCTTGATGAAGGCGCCGTCGAGCAGTAATTCCTGATGCAGTGGGATATTCGTTTTGATGCCCTCGACAATCATTTCCGACAATGCAATACGCATGCGAGCAAACGCTTGTTCACGCGTATCGCCGTGGGCAATTACCTTACCGATCAGCGAATCGTAATAGGGCGGAACAAAATAATTGTGATAAATGTGGGAATCGATACGGATACCGGGACCGCCCGGCGTGTGGTATTGGTTGATTCGGCCCGGCGACGGTACGAAGGTATAAGGATCCTCGGCGTTGATGCGGCACTCTATGGCGTGGCCGCGGTACTGGACGTCGCGCTGGCGTATTGTCAATCGCTCCCCCGCCGCAACGCGAATCTGTTCCTGAACAATGTCCACACCGGTGATCAATTCCGTGACCGGATGCTCGACCTGAATCCGGGTGTTCATTTCGATAAAGTAGAACTCGTCGTTCTCGTAAAGAAACTCGAACGTTCCGGCGCCGCGATAGCCGATGCGCTTGCAGGCGTCGGCGCAGCGTAGGCCTATGCGCTCCCTTAGGCGATCTTTGATGCCGGGCGCCGGGGCTTCTTCGATGATCTTCTGATGGCGGCGCTGCATCGAGCAATCGCGGTCTCCGAGATAGACGGCGTTCTTGAATTGATCGGCGAGGACTTGAATCTCCACATGGCGCGGGTTTTCGAGGAATTTTTCCATGTAGACGACCGGATTGCCAAATGCGTTTTGCGCCTCCGTGCGAGTCATCTGCACGGCATTGACCAGCGCCGCTTCCGTATGCACCACGCGCATGCCGCGCCCACCGCCGCCGCCCGACGCTTTAATGATCACCGGGTAGCCAACCTGAGCCGCGATACGCTTAATTTCCTTCGGGTCCTCCGGCAAGGCGCCTTCCGAGCCCGGCACCACCGGAACGCCCGTTTTTTTCATGGCATCTTTGGCGCTGACTTTATCGCCCATCAAGCGGATGGTGTCGGCCCTCGGGCCGATGAATACGAATCCGGAGTTTTCCACTCGTTCGGCGAAATCCGCGTTCTCCGACAAAAAACCGTAACCCGGGTGAATCGCCTCGGCGTCGGTTACTTCCGCCGCGCTGATAATGGCGGGAACATTGAGATAACTCGCGCTCGACGGCGGCGGGCCGATACATACGGACTCGTCCGCCAACATGACATATTTCGCATCGGCGTCGGCCTCGGAATGGACCGCTACGGTTTTGATGCCCAACTCGCGGCAGGCGCGTTGAATGCGCAGGGCAATTTCGCCGCGGTTGGCGATCAGGATTTTTTCAAACATGGGTTGAAGGGAGGATTTAGGATTGAGGATTGAGGATTTAGGAGTGGGTCTCAATCCTCAATCCTAAATCCTAGTCTCATCCGATCAAAAACAGCGGCTGGCCGTATTCGACGGGCTGGCCGTTCTCCACCAAAATTTTTTTCACCACGCCTGCGGCGTCGGATTCTATCTCGTTCAACAGCTTCATCGCTTCGATGATGCATAGGGTCTGACCGTCGCTGACAGTTTGGCCGACTTCTATAAAATTAGGCGAGCCAGGTGAGGGGGAGCGATAAAAAGTTCCGACCATTGGGGATTTGACGATATGGCCTTCCTCCGGCGGCTCGGCGGCTGCCGGCGCGGCGACCGCCGCTACGGGCCCTGCCGTTGTCGCCTGGTGCGGCTCGTGTTGCATCATCATGGCAGGACCGGCGTTTGGGGCGCCGACGCGATTGATTCGCACCCGCTCTTCGCCTTCGGTAAGTTCAAGTTCCGATATGCCGGACGACTGCACCAATTCAATTAATGCTTTGAGCTTGCGCAAGTCCATTGGACATTCCTTATAACTGTTTCAAGGCATAGTCGAGGGCGAGTTGGTAGCCCGCAACACCCAGGCCCGCGATAACGCCGGCCGCCAGCGGCGATAGATAGGAATGGTGGCGGAACGGCTCACGCGCATAAACATTCGAGATGTGAACTTCGATGAAAGGTATTGCAACGCCGGCGAACGCATCGCGAAGCGCAACGCTGGTGTGGGTAAAGCCGCCGGGATTGATAATGATATAGCCGGTCCCATCGTTACGCGCGGCCTGCACGCGATCCACCAGTGCGCCTTCCCAATTGCTCTGAAAATTGTCGAGATCGACCTGAGCGGCGAGGGCTTGTTGGTGCAAAAGCTGATTTACATCATCCAACGTCGTGCGCCCATACAGCGCCGGTTCCCTTGTGCCCAGCAGGTTAAGATTGGGGCCGTGCAGCACCAAAACCTTCTTCATGGCGCGAAGTGTGCCTAAGTGCAGTGATCTTGTCCAGTATTTAGCGG
>JALYOK010000049.1 GCA_030856925.1 Pseudomonadota bacterium | reverse complement strand
CGCGGTCTAGGCCGAAGGCGATGCCGCCGTGGGGTGGGGCGCCGTATTGCAGGGCTTCTAACAAGAACCCGAATTTGGTTTGCGCTTCTTCGGCGCTGATGTTCAGCGCCCGGAAGACCTTGCTTTGCACATCCTCGCGGTGGATACGCACGGAGCCGCCGCCGATTTCCGAGCCGTTCAGCACCATGTCGTATGCTTTCGACAAACACTTGCCCGGATCGCTGCTGAGCCAATCTTCATGGCCATCTTTCGGCGCGGTGAACGGGTGATGCAACGCGCTCCAGCGCTTGGCTTCCTCGTCGTATTCGAACATGGGGAAATCCGTCACCCATACCGGGCGCCAAGCTTTTTCCGCATAGCCTTTTTCGTGGCCGATTTTGATGCGAAGCGCGCCTAGCGCATCGTTCACGACTTTGGCTTTGTCCGCGCCGAAGAAGATTAAATCGCCGTCCTTTGCGCCGCTGCGCTCGACGATGGCTTGCAACGAATGGTCGGAAAGATTCTTGACGATCGGCGATTGCATACCATCGCGGCCTTTGGCGATTTCGTTGAATTTGATGTAGGCCAAGCCCTTCGCGCCATAGATGGTGACGAACTGGGTGTAGGCATCGATCTCGCCGCGCGACAGGTCACCGCCCTTGGGAATCAGCAATCCGGCGACGCGCCCGCCCGCCATGTTCGCGGCGCTGGCAAATACTTTGAAGTCCACGGATGTCATCACGTCGGTCAATTCGGTGAACTTGAACGGCACGCGCAGGTCCGGCTTGTCGGAGCCGTACAGCGACATCGCCTCGGTGAACGTCATGCGCGGAAACGGGTCGGCCAGATCGATGTTGGCCGCGTCTTTGAATACCTTGCTCATCATGGTTTCCATGATGGCGGTGATTTCCCGTTCGTTCAGGAACGAAGTTTCGATATCGATCTGGGTGAATTCCGGCTGACGGTCGGCACGCAAATCTTCGTCGCGGAAACATTTGGTGATCTGATAATAGCGATCGAAGCCTGAAATCATCAGCAACTGCTTAAACAATTGCGGCGACTGCGGCAGCGCGAAAAAATCGCCCGGGTGCACGCGGCTCGGCACCAGGTAATCGCGCGCGCCTTCCGGCGTCGACTTAGTGAGCATTGGCGTTTCGATGTCGATGAAGCCTTGGGTGTCGAGATAGTTGCGCACCGCCATCGCCACCTTGTAGCGAAGGCGCAAATTTTTCTGCATCTGCTCACGGCGCAAGTCCAGGAACCGATAGGTGAGGCGCGTGGTCTCGTTGAGGTTTTCGTCGTCGAGTTGGAACGGCGGCGTAAGCGAAGGATTCAGAACTTCGACTTCTTTCGCCAACACTTCGATTTCGCCGCTGATCAAGTTGGCGTTGGCCGTGCCCACCGGGCGCTCTCTTACCTTGCCGATAATCTTCAATACGAATTCATTGCGGACTTTTTCCGCGCTGGAAAAGGCCTCCGGCGTGTCGGGATCGATGACTAATTGCACCAAGCCTTCACGATCGCGCAGATCTATGAAAATCACGCCGCCATGATCGCGACGACGATGCGCCCAGCCGAACAACGTGACGGTTTGGTCGAGGTGAGTTTTATTAATGAGACCGCAATAATCTGTACGCATGAAAATTGTAAAGTCGAATCAATGACGAGGAGGTGGCTCCGGGCTGACGACACCCATCGAAATGATGTATTTCAGCGCCGCGTCGACGCTCATGTCGAGCTCAATCACATCTTTTTTCGGCATGATCATGAAGAAACCCGACGTTGGGTTCGGCGTGGTCGGAATGAATACGCTGACGTGTTCTTCCTTCAAGATTTCCGCGATTTCGCCGCGCGGGCGGCCGGTCTGAAACGCGACGCTCCATGAGCCTTGGTGTGGATAGCGCACCAATAACGCTTTACGAAACGCTTGACCTTGGCCGGAAAACAGCGTGTCGGAAACCTGCTTCACGCCGCCGTAGATGGTCTTAACGACCGGGATGTGCGCTAACAAACTTTCCCACAGAAGGATCAGCCTGCGGCCCAACAGATTCGCGGTCAGGAGTCCGGTGATGAATAACAGCGCGACGGTCAATAC
>JALYOK010000041.1 GCA_030856925.1 Pseudomonadota bacterium | reverse complement strand
GGCGGTCTGCGTAGGCTGCGCGCCCTGAGCACCTGAAGACGTACTTGTAGTCGCTCATGCCTTTTTGCCTCCGTGTTTGTAGGGACGGGTAACGTTGTAGGCGTGTTTGATGCGAATGCATTCCCACACGTCGATGTCGTTGGCCTTCGCGACAGCCAACACCGCCATCACATAGCCGCGCCATATGCCTTCGCTATAGAGCACCTGGGTAAGCCAATCAATCTGCTCAGGGAACGTGACCACGTCTGGCGGCACGTCCCGCGGCTGCTTCATGATTTCGATTTCCGCGTCGCTGAAACGGAAGCCGTTTCCGCTAATCCAATCAAGGGCGCGGATCAGGCCATCAACCAACTCGATGCCAACGCCGAGTGGCTTTTCCTCTGCGCACGCCAGATCAAACGCGGTGGCAGCGTCGCGCACGGCAACCCTGCCACCCCCCAGGCTGAACCATACGTTAGGCTCGCCATCGCGGAACGCTTCCAGTGCCTCTGCGTGCTCACTCGTGATTAGAGCGCGCGTCGCGCGATTACTGCGGGAGTCCTCCCACCATCCGTGGGCCCTGGCGTTCGCGTGAATTCCCTGCGCCAGTTCGTTGATGACCTCTACAAATAACGGCGGGCGCGGGGGCTCAGTTTCTCGGACTGCGCCGGTTGTGGACAGGGTCTCAACGTCAAGACTCGAACCAACGTGTTTCGCGGGATTGTCGCGTACCTGCTGCGCGCGAATCTCTGCGAGCACCTGCGGGTTAACGCCCGTCGTGTCGCCTGACTTCCAGTTCTTGCCCATTACTGTGCCACCTCTCCGGTTTGCGGGTCTGACCACGCGCCCGTTGCTTCATTCTTCACGAACCCGTCACGCTTCCATTTCGCCTCGCGCGCGTCTGGCGTGTGCCCCTTCGATACTCTCTGTTCCATTTTGTCGATGAGGCTACCCATCTCGCGAACGCTAAGATCGGCGCTGTGTTCCTTGCCGTACAGGTTAACGATGCGTTGGTGCATTTGTTCGTCAGTTATCCGGCATTGCCGGAGTAGTGCATGAAACTTGCGATTTTGCGCATCTGTCCGACGTGGCTCATTGCCGGCAGGAATCCACGAATCGCTGGATTTCTCCCATTTCAGGCAGTCAACGCGATCGTTGGGGTCGTCCGTTTCGTCTTCGTCGTCGCCCGGTTCGCGGTCAGCGCTGGGCATAGAGGCAAGAGATGCAACGTCCGTCTCGTGTTGTGCAACCGGCGCCGCACTTATCGCAGACGTAGGCGATGCTTTTGGGGTTTCGCTCGTGGCCACCGCCTTGGGCGGCGTGTAGCTCGGCTCGTCAGCCTTGCCCATCTCGTCCTGCGTGTACAAGCCGGACATTTCGGCGGGGAACGCCTTCCGCAGTGCCAGTGCTTCGGCGCACTTCGCAAGCATGATGTGCGGCTTTTCCTTCCACATCTTCGTAAAGCCGCCGGCCGTTGTCTGCGCGTACTCAAGGAAGTAGGCTGACGCTGCGACTTCGTGCCACTTCCCATCCTTGGTTTGTTTCATGACGTAGGCGGTAGCCTTGTTGACCCGCTTTTCCTCGTCGTATTCAAACGTGGTCTCTCGCCCAGGGGCATATCGCTCGGTGCGCTCTGCGATGAGACGAAAGCCGTCAATGCTCGTCTGTATGGTCATCTTCGCGGCGCCGTTGTCGTTGCGGTGAATGGCGTAAATCTGACGCGACAACGGATCAAGGCCAGTGCGCGCAGCCTGGTAGAGAAACAGTTTAAGCTCGTCTGACGTGGCCTTGGGGGCGATTTGCTTCTTGATTAGGTCCATCTGATCGGGACTGAAGAACGTCTTCGCGTCGATTGCAGCAGGTGAATATGGGGCCAAGTCCTTTGTCTCACTCATTTCGCGCGCTCCCTTTCGTATCTTTGTCGTTCATCTTCAAAAATGCAGGGCCACGAACCACCGGGGCCCATCTCAGCGGCTCGCCTAATCGCACCCAGGCGCCGCACGCGTATCGTGATCTCGCGTTCGATCTTGCTGGCCTGATCGTTTAGGGCTTTTAGTTCCAGCTCGATTCGTTGGGATTCGGTCGGCGGTTCAGCCGATGCCAGTGCGCTAGTCGTGAGCTTCGGCAGCGTGGCGAGTAGTTCGGGGAAGGTGCGCTTAAGCTTCATGTTTCGCCCCGCGCTTTCTTGGCAGCGGCGCGGGCCGCCATCCTTGCTTCCCATTCTTCAATCTCAAGCTGTGCCTCTTCTTCAAGCGTCACGCTGTCGATAATGCGCATCTCGGATTTGTGGTAGTTCGCACGCGCCCTGGCGTAGCCCCGGACAGCGTCCGCGTGCTGCGACCAACTCCCGACGTTGCGCCAGGTGTCTCCGTTCGCGTCGAAGACCTGGACGTGATAGACGACGCTATCCGGGTGCGCTCGCTCGTCCAAGTACGCATCCCAGCTCATATTTGGTCCACCCCTTCGCGCAGCCATACGTGATCAGTTGGCGTCGTGTCGTGTCGGTATCGCGTGTGTACGTATGCGGTAATCAGCAAGGCCTCGTCATTCGTCAAGTGGCAGCGCGGGATTTCCACCGTGGTCGCGCCGTGGTCATGCAGCATCGACGTGATTGCGTGGCCTGCGGCTCGCCAGTCCCCCTGCCAGACGTGGGCCTTGAGCGACCAAAATTCGTCCTCACCGGGAGCCGACATGACGCTGTCGAAGCTCACAGCAGCACCCCGATAACGAGCGCCATTATTTGCGCGGTGATTGCCATGACCAGGAAAGCGCGAATGCGGCGGTCACGACGGTCTGAAAGAATCTGCCTATTGACGTCGTTGATCATGTTGTTATCCCCCTGAACTAAAGGCCGATAATTGCGGCAATTTTTGCGGTTGCTTCGATAATCTTGTCGTTAGGCCGATACGCGTCGCCCTCGATAAACCAAGGCTCGTCGTGCGACGCCTTGCCCGTGGTGCGGTAACCAGCGACGTGAGCGATTTCGTGCGCCAGCGCGTAGGGGAGGAAGTCGTCGTACACGCGCGCCAGGTAGACGTTTTTGTGACGTTCCGTGTAGCTCCCCCGCACACAAATGCCGTTCGCCTTGTAGCCGTACTCGTTGCACCCTGAGAGGTCCTCAACCCAGGCAATCGAGGGGGCTGGGTCGCGCATCCCGTAGACGTCCATCGCGGCGCGGATGGCCTCCACCTGACCCGCTATCGGCGTGTAGCTGACGTTCGAGGGGAGGTCGTCGTAATGTACGAGATCGTCAACCAGAGCCGGCAGACCGCATCCCGAGGCGAGAACCGCCAGTAGCGCCAGGGCCTTCACTTGACACCGCCTGCCATCTGGCGAAGCGCGTATTCGTAGTTGATTTCGTCCAGCGTGATGGCCGGGGCTTCGATCGTTTTGGCGCCGTCGTAGCGGGCTTCAAGCTCCGACAGGCGGAGCGAAACCGACATGTCCACCACCTCCGTCAGAACCACCCCACCCGTGTCGTTTGTGTTGTTCATGTTGAGCACCCGTTAAATAGAAGATTACCAGACGATTACAAGAGGTGCCAAGAAAAAGGGGCCCGAAGGCCCCGGCTTGATTGATCAGCCTTCGACGCGAAAGCCCGAGGTGTTGACGATGCAGCCTTCACCGCCTTCGTAAGTGCCTTCGCCTTCCGCGATCCAAGCCAACGCCGCATCTCGCTCCTTGTGACTGAGCGGAGCGCCCATCCAGGCCAGGTCTGCGCCGACCATGGCGCCCAGGAAACTTTCGCCGGATTTGATGTGGGTAAACACCGCGGCGCAGTCGCGATCTAGCGTGAGCGTGGAGGTTTCTTCGTTCTCGAAGCACTCTGCAGTTTCGTTGTCCATCGTATTCCTCTTGTTTGCCGTCGTCGTTTCCATGAATCAGACTCTGCCAGCCTATCGCTAGACAGTCAAGAGACGATTAGTCAATCAACCACGCCCTTCTTCCAACTCCATGAAATGCCAGGGAAATCCTCACGAACTTTTTTGTCGACGTGACGTGGGCAAGGCGTCCTCCCGCTCATATAACCGCTGAACGCCGGTTGACTGATACGCAAACGCCTCGCAGCGTACACGGTGCCGGACCCCCAGCGCGCGGAGCCGTCCGGGCCTTGGGCATCTTCGGCGATCGCCTTCAGAAGCGCGTTCGTCGCGGCGGCCTTCGCAACGCCACGTCCGCGACGCGCAAGGGTAGCTTGAGCTTGATTCATTCCCTTATTGTAATCGTCTGGTGATGTCACTGTCAAGCGCGCCATCTCTCGCGCAGCGGCCCGGCAGACTTCGGCCTGATGGAAGGCCACTGCCGCGGCTACCGCGTCCCCGGCCTCAAGCGCGGCCCGCCCAGCGGTGTCTTTATCGGTCGCAAGCGCCAGTAATTCGACAGGGGTCAAGGCAGCGACGGTACTAT
>JALYOK010000546.1 GCA_030856925.1 Pseudomonadota bacterium | reverse complement strand
CGTTTTCCCAATCCTGCGGCCGACGGCCAGGAATGCGAGATCGAGGTGCACCAGTTGTTCGAGTCGGAAGACTTCGGTCCCAGCGAGGCAGTCGAACGCTTTCGCGAGATGGGGGCCGGGACGAAGTAAACGTTGTCTTAGTATTGGCGTGAGGCACAAAGCTCAACATCCTTGCCGTAAGACCGCGCTAAATTTCTAGAACAGCACCTTTCTAAACGCTCTGTTCGAATTCGCGGGATGCGCCATCGGCATCGTGCTGAAGGCCGCATGAATACTGTCTTACAGGCTATGCCTTGCCGGGAGGCAAGCCGGATAAGGCTGGTGGCGGCACGTCAGATTCTATTCGGTTTGCGGGAGGCCCTTTGGCTGCCAGCAGCCACTGGGCGTCGATACAACAAAAAATCGTTCAAGGTGTCGAGTTTTTAGCGCTTCGTTCGTAAGCGACTAGCCGCTCCATCTGTAGTTTTTTGCTGAGTTCGTGCAATCTTGGCGCCTTATCCAAGGTACGGCATATGTCGAACAGCCGAGGTGGGAATTTTAGCGCAGGGATCTTGAAGCAGGGGGCCAAAGCGACCTGACGCAGGCCGGATATTGCTTTAGCCACGGATCGAGCCCCAAGTCGTTTTATCGTTGTCGTGCGAATGTGTACGCCTAGGAGTCTGCGACATACGACACGGCAATCGCGACTGTTTAGAATGCAATTAAATACCGAACCCAAATAGGTTTACGCCGCCACGACATGGATGCGCACGTCGTCGCAGCCGATGATTTGTCCAGCCCGGATTTTGCAGGTTTTGCGCAGTTCGACCTCGCCGTCGACTGAAACAGCACCGGCGGCAACCAACGCTTTGCCTGCTCCGCCGCTGGCGCAAAGGCCGCTTAGTTTCAACAACTGGTTCAGTTCGATGAACTCTTTTGTGAGGCTAAATTCATGTTCTTGCATGTTGTTCCATTTCTCTCAAAGCTTAAACAAAGCCATGGCAGGCGCGGTGCAATAGCGGTTTTCAACTGGACAATGGCCGAGCGTTTCGCGTTGTATCGTTAAACTTTTAACGCGAACTAAAACTATACTTTCGCGCTCATGAATTGATCGCCTCGGGTTGCTGCATTAATGTGGCCGTCTCCACGTGCACCGTTGTGTCGGCGTTTGCGAACCAAATTTGGTTGTCCTGGATGGTGCATTGCAACTCCATATTGCGATCCGCTAGTTTCGCCAGGGCTTCACTCGCCGCGAGCGGCAGATTGTAAACGTTCAGGTTGGCGGCGCGTTCGAGCTTTGCCCGAACGGCATCCCACCACAAGTCTGCACTGCGCAAACCGTAGCTATACACAAACACTTGCTTAGCGCGGCCGCAGGCCTTGCGCAGACTTTTTTCGTCGGGTTGGCCGACGTCTATCCAGACATCGATCGCACCGGTTAAATCCTTCTGCCACAGGTCGGGTTCGTCGTCGGTGCTCAAGCCTCTGCCGAACGCTAGATATTCGTGGGCATGCAACGCGAAGGCCAGCAACCGCACCATCATTCGCTCGTCGGTTTCCGACGGATGGCGGGCGATGGTGAGGAGGTGATTTTGGAAATAGTTGCGCTGCATATCGGCGACGTGCAGCTCTGCCTTGAAGATCGTTGCCTTGAGGGCCATCAGCTATTTGTTCTCCAAGCCCTTCTTCAACAATTCGGCCACCACGTCATTTAACTGGGTGCCCCCGTCCGACACCAAAGCGTGGATTTGTTTCACCAGCGCGCTGTCCAACTTGACTGCGAACGGCACCAGCCCAAGCGCTTGGTCGCGCCTACGCTGCTCGCGTCGATCGACGGCCACGTTAGCGTCTGCACCGAAGCGACCCGGCGTGGCCGACTGTTGCATCTTGGTTTGGATCTTCGAGCCTTTGTTTTTTTCCAGATCAGCTAGTTTCATGATCATTTCCTTAGTCAAATAAATACGGTGAAACGGTGCTCACATTAACCTTGTTTTGCGACGCGGGAAAGCCGCCTTGCTGGCAAATTGAGTAAGGGGGGTCGTCAGATCATAGTTTCTGCAATATAGCGTAAATGCTATACTTCATAAATGGCATGGACTATTACCTTTTATAGTGAGCGCCGAATCTAAGATTCTCAAACTACCGGCCGGATTTGTCGCCCGCTTCGTTCGTTATGCCGAGCGAATGGAACTTTACGGCCCCGACCTCGGTATGCCGCACACCAAAGCGATGGGCGAGGGACTGTTTGAGCTACGTCTCAAAGCCAAAGAAGGTATCGCTCGAGTGTTTTACGCCATGACGATTGGTCAGCGCATTGTGATACTGCACCACTTTGTGAAGAAAACCAACAAGACTCCTTCCAAGGAACTATCTACAGCGCGCAAGCGCATGAGGGAAATTGAAGATGATCAGCACGTTTAAGCAATTTAAAGCTAAGGCGCTTGCACGTCCGGATGCAAGAAAGGCCTACGACGAACTCGCTGAAGAGTTTGCCTTTCTCGATGAAGTGTTTAAGGCGCGTTCAGCATCAGGACTGACACAAGCAGAAATCGCTGCGCGTATCGGTACCACACAATCGGCGATCGCCCGCCTTGAATCCCCGTCAAGTAACCACTCGCCGTCGGTCGTTACGTTGCAAAAATACGCGCGCGCACTCGGCTACCGCGTTGAAATAAAGCTCGTTCCAGATACGGGTTCGGCAGTGCGCGCAAAAAGCATTGCCCGCCGTTCGACTTGAGCAGCCCGATTTCCGGATCACCACTTTCGGTCAGTACCGCCAGCAAGAAAACTCAGAGCCGCACTCACACCGCGCGGCTCGATCGGCACTTTCGCCGCGAGCAGCCCCATCTCCACGCCGCACAACGCTCCTGCCAACATTAAATCGTTGAAGTACCCTAAGTGGCCGATCCGAAATATTTTGCCGGCGAGGCGGCCTAGGCCCATTCCCAACGACATGTCGAAGCGCTCGAGTATAATGCTTCTCAGCGCGTCGGCATCATGCCCTGCTGGCATCATCAGCGCCGTCAGGCTCGGACTAAACTCCTGCGGGTTTTTACATAACACTTCGAGCCCCCATGCATGGGCGGCGCGGCGTGTGGCTTCGGCGTGGCGGATGTGACGGGCGAAGACGTTGTCTAGGCCTTCTTCTTTTATCATCGCGACCGCTTCACGTAGCCCGAACAATAGATTCGTCGCCGGCGTGTAGGGGAAAAACCCGTTCTTGTTCGCCTTCAGCATCGGCTCCCACGCCCAATAGGATTTTGGCAGACTTGCCATCTGGCTCGCCGCCAGGGCTTTGTCGGAAATCGCGTTGAAGCTCAAACCCGGGGGCAGCATCAACCCTTTCTGCGAACCGCCGACGGTGACATCGACGCCCCATTCGTCGTGGCGATAGT
>JALYOK010000511.1 GCA_030856925.1 Pseudomonadota bacterium | reverse complement strand
TTCCTCGTGCGCTTTGGGCCAACCGAAGTAAGTCAAAATCCCATCACCCACATAGCGAGCGACGAAACCTTCGTAGCGAGAGATGACTTCACCGCAGCGCGTACGATAGTCGTGCAGCAGGCTACGCAACTCTTCGGGATCGAGTTTCTCGCTCAGCGCCGTGGAGCCGACCAAGTCGCAGAACATCACCGTGAGTTGGCGGCGTTCGCCGGTGGTTGACTCGGGCGTAAATGATCGCGCGGGCGGCGCGATCGCCGCTGCGGCCACTGGCGGTAAGAGATCCTCCACAGCACTTTGCCCGTCCCGCTTGGCGATGGCCTGCAGAAGACGCTTGCGTGCACCTAAGGGCAACCCGAGCGCTTGAAAATCTGCCTCCGTCAGAGAGGGGAGCACATCGAAATCAACCTCGTTCTGCGCGAACACGCTCGCGTAGCTCTCCAGCCCATTCTCGGCTAGCCAACTTCCGAACGATTTCATCGATTCTCCCCAATGGCCAACGGCCTCGGCACAACGATGTAGCTTACGCGTAAGGCGCTAAAGTTGGCAACCAGTCTACCAAACGGATTAGGCCAAAAGTTGTGGGTTAGTAGAGAACTGTGAGGTGTATTGAGCTAACGATATAAAAGCTCGTAGATATTCGAGTTTACGAGGCCGACCGAGCGTCAAATCTACTCACGCCTTCATGGATCCGCGAACGAAAATTTTCGCGACCGAATTACTCGTTGCCCTGCGAGGCAATACACGTGCGGCGCTCAGAATGTGCATTGCCACGGCGGGATTCCGGCGGTGGGATGGCCGGATGAAACTCGACTTATGTTTTTCGACGTTCCAGAGTATTTTTTGCAACGGTGTAGCAATGTATACTGCTCGGGACAAATTCCACCGTAACGCCGCTCATATCGTTTAGTCCTGTTTTTGAGTAGGTCGTAACAAGCGGCGCACGCTTCAAACTATGTCGTTTGGCGAACTCGATGATGCCCTTTATTTCTTTGGAATCCTCGAAAGCTCGATCCGACCACTTCACTTCGACCGCGAATCGCGGCCGCTGTCCCGCCGGATCAAGACTGACGAAATCAACTTCGCCTTTAGCCCATCGTGCGTAGTAAAGCGACTCTACGTAAGCAGAATTGTGTAGCCATTGGCTAAAGACCGCCGTTTCTGTAAGTTGTCCCATTGCTTCATCGCCCTCTCTCACGGGACCGAACAAAGCTGCACGCATCGAGGGACTCGTCAGGTATATCTTGAACGTAGTAGCGCGTTTAAAGTGCGCAGCGTCTTGGTCCACGCGACGTAACCGACGAATTAGGAATGCCGCTTCCAAATACTCAAGGTAGCGATGCAGCGTGTTCTTTGCCACATTGGCGCTACGTGATAAGTCTTCCAGACTCAACTCTTGACCCGTGTTATATGCGAGGGAGTTGAACAATCGATTGAGTTCTTGGATATCGGAGATACCGTACAGGCTCGGCAAATCTCTTAACAAAACTTTATCGATGATGTCGCTCTTGATGAAACGACGCGGGTCCGCTCGTATCGTTTTTTTGAAGACCGCTTCCGGGTAGCCACCGAAATTGATGTAGTTTGTGAATTCTTCGTTTAGCAGGAAAATGTTTGTCGCCTCGTGCCGCGGCGCATCCGTGTCGGTTAAGGATTCCTCGATCAACTCGCTTTCTCGGTCAATGAATCTTAGGTACTCCGCAAAAGTCAGTGGCGGTAAGAGAAACTCTGTAAAACGACCAGCGCCCGATTCTACGCTTTTGGTCCTCAACGCGGCGGCGGCCGAACCGGTGACCACGAATCGAATGTCTCGGTAAGTGTCTACCAATGACTTGAGGTGGATTTCCCAAGTCTTGAGGTATTGGATCTCATCAAAAAAAACGTATAACTTGATTCCCGGTGGACGCTGAAACAGCTTTTTGAATCGATTGACGAGTTCTTCAAGCCGCATCCCTGTGAACAGAGGAGTCTCGAGCGACAGATAGAGGATGTCCCGTCCGGAAATCGCCTGTTGGTCCAACAAGCCCTGGATGGCGTGATAGACCAAAATAGTTTTTCCCACTCTTCGCGGTCCAAGCAGCACTACCGCACGATTGATCTCATCTTGTCGAACCAGTCTAAGGAAGGAATCAAAATAGGCACGAAGAGGAAAGTCTTGATATTCTGAATCGATACCAGCCCCTGCCTCCCACCATGGATTGTCTAGGCGGAGGCGTGTTTCTATTTCTCTTTCAGATACTTGAAGCATTTCTATATATTAAGATCAATTGAATGATCTTAATATATCATAAATAAGATCATCTAATTGATCTTATCTAAACACTTCAAATTTTCTCTTATGTTGTCAAAAACATACCAATATATACGGAAAGCTTTTATTAAAACGGAAGGGTACTGGAACTCATTTTATCGGCGCGAATGGCAACACCAGAGTGGCGCTCCGATGACGCATCGCTGCCAGCCAATATCCATGCAGCCCTGGCAGCGCCGAATATTATCTGAACGACGTACTACAAAACATACCGCGCCAAATCTTCACTCATAGACAATTCCTTCAATCGGCCATCCACATACGCCGCGTCGATCAACACACTCTCATCCCGGCCTTTATCGGCGCTAAACGATATTTCTTCGAGTAATTTTTCCATCACGGTGTAAAGCCGCCGAGCGCCGATGTTTTCGGTCTTCTCGTTAACTTCAAAAGCGATCTCGGCGAGACGTTTTATCGCGTCGGGTTTGAATTCGAGTTTGACATTTTCCGTTTCCAGCAGCGCTTCGTATTGTTTAGTTAGGCACGCGTCGGTGCTGGTGAGAATCTGCTCGAAATCGGCGACGGACAAGGAACTGAGTTCGACTCGGATCGGCAAACGGCCTTGCAATTCGGGAATGAGATCGCTTGGCTTCACCATATGAAACGCGCCACTGGCGATGAACAACACGTGGTCGGTTTTAATCATGCCGTATTTGGTTGAGACCGTCGTGCCTTCCACAAGGGGCAATAGGTCGCGCTGCACACCTTGGCGCGAAACATCCGGGCCACCCATTTCCGAGCGCGAAGCGATCTTATCGATCTCGTCTAAAAAAACGATTCCGTTTTGCTCGACGTTTTGGATGGCTTGCGCTTTCATCTCTTCATCGTTGATCAGCTTCATCGCCTCCTCATCGGTGATGAGCTTCATGGCTTCATCGACTTTGAGTTTGCGCGGTTTTTTGCGTGCACCGCCAATGTTTTGAAACATGCCTTGGATTTGCTCGGTCAGTTCCTCCATGCCGGGCGGGCCCATAATTTGCATCTGCGCCGGTAACGCGGCCACTTCGATTTCGATTTCCTTATCGTGGAGTTTGCCCTCACGCAGCATTTTGCGGAATTTTTGCCGCGTATCGCTATCGACTTTTTCGCCTTGTTCCTCGTTGCTGTTAAAACCAAAATCGCGCGCGGGAGGCAGAAGAGTATCCAGAATTCTTTCTTCTGCTTGCTCCTGAGCGCGAACGCGAACTTTTTTAGTTTCCTGTTCGCGCGTTTGCTTGATTGACGTATCGATCAGATCGCGAATGATGGAATCCACATCTTTGCCGACGTAACCGACCTCGGTAAACTTTGTCGCCTCGACTTTGATGAACGGCGCATTGGCGAGCTTAGCCAGACGACGCGCGATTTCGGTTTTGCCCACGCCGGTCGGCCCGATCATGAGAATATTCTTCGGCGTAATCTCCTGGCGCAACGGCTCCGGCACCTGTTGGCGGCGCCACCGGTTGCGCAGAGCGATCGCCACGGCACGCTTGGCTTTATCTTGGCCGATGATGTGTTTGGCGAGTTCGTGGACGATTTCTTGGGGGGTCATTTGGGACATGGTTTTCCAGGGGCTAGGGACTAGAGGCTGGGGACTAGAAAAACCTCGGGCCGTGATCTTACTAGGCTCTAGTCCCTAACCCCTATTCTAACGTTTCAATCACATGATTCTGATTGGTGTAGATGCAAATATCGCCCGCGATCACCAGGGCTTTCTTTATGATGTCCTGTGGTGAGAGCTCGGTGTTGTCCAGCAAGGCCTGCGCCGCCGCCTGGGCATAGGAGCCGCCGCTGCCGATAGCCAGAAGCCCATGTTCCGGCTCCAACACGTCGCCCGTGCCGGTAATGATCAACGACGACGTGCGGTCGGCGACGAGCAGCATCGCTTCAAGCCTGCGCAATATGCGATCTGTGCGCCAATCCTTCGCGAGTTCAACGGCGGATCGCAACAGATGGCCTTGATGCTTTTCAAGCTTGGCTTCGAAACGTTCAAACAAAGTAAACGCGTCGGCAGTCGCGCCGGCGAATCCGGCTAACACCTTGTCATGATAAAGCCGTCGCACTTTGCGTGCCGTGGCTTTGACGACGACGTTGCCAAGGGTGACTTGGCCGTCGCCACCCATAGCGACTTTGTCACCGCGCCGCACGGAAACAATGGTAGTAGCGTGAAAACTTTCCATAAAATTATTATCCGGTAATCGGATTCAGAATAACTGAAATATTTGAGCTCGTTGCTTTAGATTTCAACCAGCCACTCGGAAAAGCAAAAACAATTTTGCCCGCACAAGGAGGGCTTTGCGCTCGACCAATCCGTTTATGCCGCCATTGATAATTTTCGTAATGGCCAAGACATCGTCGCGGTCGGCAAAGCGGTTGAGATTGTGTTTATTCCAGAACCAGCAGGACGCATCGACGGCCAACGCGGGATCCGTTGCGATTGCATGCGCTGCCGCGGTGCTGCCGGTGAAATCGCGACCCCGCGCCTGGCCGTACCTTGCATAGTTAAACCGGCCTGTGATCTGAATCAAGCCTCGGCCCTTGAAGCACTCGCCATCGCCCGGCTGAACGTTACCCAAGTCGCGCCGGCCCTCATAAGCCCGACCACTCGCGATCTCCTCCGAATACTTCAACTCGGCACTTTCGTGTCCGATCTGCGCCAAAAAATGAACTCGGCGCAGCGGCGTGTTAATGGCATTGTCATTCATCTTGGCAATCAGCCCAGGGAAATAGCGTAGGATTTTTCCTGACGTCGCGTGAATGAAAACGCCCTGGAGTTTTTTCTCCGTGAGTCCCGGTAGCAAACCCTCCCTCAATGCCGCTAATGTCCCGCCATTCGGATCGGCTTTTCCATCGGGCCGAATGGTGTTCTGGACTTTGCGTTGAAACAGTTCAATAGCCGCGATTGTCGACGCACCGCACTTGCCATTCTCCACCAGTGTGACCAGCGGGCTGGTCTGGTGACTGTTGAGATTGAGAAGAATTTGGATGGTCTTGACGTCGTCAAACCGATTGATGCCACCGTTTCCCACCGATTGTGTAATACACATCGCTTCTTCGCCGGCCGTGATACGGAAGACTAGTGGATTATATTACCGCAATCCTACCGCTCGAAGCGCGGAAGAATGTTGTCAGCCTGCGCTGATAGCTGTGTTTGACGCCGATCAGAGCCGGCGACCGTAGGTCCGGCTAAATTCCACGCTGACAATACACACCGCGAGCCACGCGGAGCCGGAGGCGAACCCGGCTGCCACATCGCTCGCAAAATGCACCTGCAGGAATATTCGGCTGCAGCCGACCGTGAACACGAGCGCAGTCGCACCGAGCACGGCCGGCAAATGCCACGCCTTCGGCAACGTGCGCACGGCTAAGTAGGCGAGCATTCCGTAGGCCACCGTCGAGCTCGAGGTGTGGCCGCTGGGAAAACTCCAGCCGAGTTCGCTGACGACGCCATGCTCGTGCAGCGGCCGGATTCTTCCGAACACGCGCTTCAACATCGGATTCAACAGCGCGTTTCCGCCCAACGCGAGCATCCAGCCTAGCGCCAGGGTTGGTTTGCGAAGTAGCCACAGTAGCAGTGCCACGGCGATCCCCAGGACCGTAAGCGCGCGCGGATCACCAAAGTAGGTAATTGCCGCGAAAATCTGCAAAGTGGTAGCACTTATGTGGGTGCGAAGCGACGCGGTCAACGCTTCATCAGCCAGAGACAATACGCCGTCGGCTCCTAGCTCGTCGGCGATCTCGGCGAACAACCCCGCTGCGCTGATCACGAAAGCGAAGCCGACCAGCCCATTTAACAACAGAATGTTCGTTTGTGGCAGCCGGCTCTGCGCCCGCGGCAACACGTGCGTACGCAAGGCCCACCAACCAGCCGCCACTAATATCAGCAGCGCGGCAAGCAGCGCGAGAAACAAGGGTAACGCGTGCGCGCCCACCTGGCCGGCCAACACAACCAGTCCCTCAGCCGCCACTCTTGCGCCGTAACGGATACACCTGCGCCAGTTCGAAGCGCTGCGTCGGCGCCGTGTGGTCCCAGCGTTCCACCACGCACCCCAACGCAGCGTCGTCGACATCTTCGGGCGCCCGAGCTGCGGCTCCGGTTCGGATAACGTTGACCGAGTTGCCCGCGTCAGCGCGCACCCGTTCGCTGACGGCAGTTCCCGCCTGGACCGCCCACACCGCCCGCGGCAGATCCGGCTGGATCTGGTGCAACGGCAGTACGAAAGGTAGATGAATGTGGCCGCCGACGATCAAATCGGCGCCCGCCGCGGCCCAGCGCCGTACTGCAGCCTGGTGGCCGTGCAGCACGTTGCCGCGATCCTGCTCGCGCGTCACGGCCACCGGCTGATGCACGACGACGATTCGCCACTGCGCCGACCGTGCCTTTTCAAGCCGCTGTGCCACGCGCTCGATCTGCGCGGCAGAAACCTCGCCGTCTGCATGGCGATACCAGCGGGTCGTATTGAGCGCGAGCACCAGCACCTGGTCGTCCTCGAATTGCGGCTCCAAATTACGGCCGAATGCGCGCTCATAATGTCCGTAGGGTGAAAACAACCGCGCCAGCGGGTTAAACAGCGGAATGTCGTGGTTGCCAGGAATCGCCACCAAGGCCGGAACGCGCAAGCGGTCGACAAAGGCTCGCGCGGCGCGAAACTGCGCCTGGGTGGCGCGCTGCGTGATGTCGCCCGACAACAGTAGCACGGCGGGGCGCAGTTCATGCACAAGCCGTTCCAGCGCTTCGACCACCGGCGCCCGCTCGGTGCCGAAGTGCGGGTCGGAGATTTGCATCAGCACCGTCATGGGGGCGCACGCTCAGGGGCCAGGACGGCAGGCCGGATCAGTTGCAGCGGCTCGGGTGACACGGAAAACTCCAGCGGCAATGTCAGCCACGTAATCTCACCGTCAGTGACCACCTTCAAGCGTCGCGCGCCAAATGCGCGCGACGGCCGCACTGTCAGGCGGCTGAACGAGAAGTTAACCACTTGGTCGGCCTCGCCGAGTTGGCCGAGCGCACCGCGCAACAGCAGCCACAACATCGAGAGCCGGCTCACCGGCCGCAAAGTGACGGCAGCCAACTCGCCGCTGTCGATGGCTTGCGACTCGGGGAGGCCTAGTTGCTCCATCTGCAACGCGTTGTTGCCGACGAACAGTGTGGGCGTGATCACATCGTGCGTTTCGCCGTGGACCTCGATGCGCAAACGCAGGTTGCGGTGGCCACGCAGCAAGGTCATCAGGCCGGCGCCGAACGCAACCAGCCGGCTGCGCCCAAATTTCTTCTTCCAAGCCTCGCGGTCTTCCAGCAGTTTAGGATACAGCCCGAGGCTGGCGTTGACGAGAAACAAGCGCCCGTTTACGAGCCCCACCTGCACCGGCTGCGCGGTCTCATGCAGCAGCATCTGCATCGCCGGCGCGGTGTCGGCAGGAATCCCGTGCGTGCGACTGAAGTAGTTAAAGGTGCCCTGCGGCAGCACCCCGAACGCGCAGCCGCTCCCGAGCGTGGCCTGCGCCACCGCGTTGATCGTGCCGTCGCCGCCCGCGGCGACCACGATACCGTTTGCCTGCTGCGCGCGCCGCACGGACTCGCGCGCTTAGTCACCAATTTGTTTCGGATCCTCGACGACCATTATGTGCAACTCGCGCCCGGCCTCGGCACATGCGCCATCGATCGCCGCGCGCGCTTCGGCAGCATCGCCATGGCCCGAGCCGATGTTGAACACGACGAAGAGCGGTGGCTTCATGGAGGAAGTGATCGGCGGCGAGGGCAACTTAGTCAAGGCAGTACCGACGGCTGGGGTTCCGCCAACCTGGTTCAAACGATTAACGATACTACGCCGCCTGCCTATTGCCGACATGCGCGGCATGGCGCTTCTTCTGCGCGTCACGCAAAGCCGTGAGC
>JALYOK010000509.1 GCA_030856925.1 Pseudomonadota bacterium | reverse complement strand
ATCCTATGTTGCTGTTTGAAAAACGGGAAGACCATAACGTAATGTACTAACCAAAACTTCAAATGAGGAATACGCCTCGAAAACGATATTGCCGCGCCGGAGCCGGTCAGTCCGCCGCAGCGGCGATCAGTAGTGCGATCGCGGCGCAAAGGCCGCCGGGAAGACCGAAGCGCTCGAGTTTCGAGACCGATTCGCCGGCGATCACCTCGACCGGGACCGATGTCTTCTCGAGTACCTTGTCGGTGGTCGAGTCCTCGATCATGCGGGTGAGGGAATTCTTCCGCGCGGTACTCATCACGATGCGATCACAGCCCAGGCGCTTGGCTTCGTCAACAATGATGTCGGCCTTCTTTCCCAGTTTGACGTGCGCTGAATAGGGCACGCCGAATTTCTCGACCAATTGTCTGGCCGGTCGCAGCGCCTTCTCGGCCGCGGCATGGTGGAACGAATCTCGCGATTTCCTGCCGATGAACTGCGAGATATGACGCGAGAATGGCGGCTGAACATTGAGCAGATGGATCTCCACCTCGGGGTTCTTCAGGAATTCCTTGACGACCTGCCGCACCGCGTACTGTGAGTTGCGTGAGCCATCGATAGGAACAAGTATTTTCGACATGGAGTTTTCTCCTTCGGATGAAATGGGATTCGCTTGCTGGGTTTGTCGCTGCTTCGCAAAAAATGCAAGTCGGACGCTGATCCTGGACTCGAGCCTGCGGTGATTCCTAGTGAAACCCGCCCACAACACGCCGAACACGATCACTGCAAAGGTGAGCGGCACTATGAACCAGTACGCGGCAAAGGCATCCGCAAGGTGGGGCTCTGCGGTGATCATCTTCGCTGCAGTCCAGGCGAGGACGCCGGCGCCGAGATAGACAATAACGGGAAAACGTTCTACGAATCCAAGCAGGAGGCTGCTGCCCCAAACCACAATCGGGACACTGATCAGCAATCCGAGCACAACCAGCAGATAGTTGCCGTGCGCCGCACCTGCCACGGCGAGCACGTTGTCGAGGCCCATCACCAGGTCGGCAACCACGATCGTCTGGATGGCGCCCCAGAAGCTATTCGCGACATTGGTCTTCCCCTCACCGTTCCCTTCTTCCTCGGGCTGCAGCAGCTTGTAGGCGATCCAGATCAGCAGCGCGCCACCAACGAACATCAGGCCCGGGATGCGCAGCAGCCAGACCACGACAATCGTCAGCAGAACACGCACCGCGATTGCGCCGACCGCACCCCAGACAATCGCTTGCCTCTGCAAGTGTTTGGGCAAGTTGCGCGCGGCTAGCGCGATCACGATCGCGTTATCGCCCGCCAGCACCAGATCGATGACGATGATAGCGAACAGAGCGGAGAAAAACTCAGGCGATAATAATTCCAATTTTTAGTTCCTCGCGAATTGCAGTTATTCGGACCGGCGTAGCGCCGCGATGCGCTCCGCGCGGCGGGTGGGTCATGAATAGGCGCTTGATGCCCAGGCCTTCAGCGCCGGCGATTCCGTAGGCTGCCATCTTGTCGGGAAGAGGCGGCTGCCCGGCGGCAAGACCAAGCTTCTCCAGCGCGGCGATCATCTTCTCGCGCCCGGCCAGGCGCGCGCCGCCGGCATCTGCCCGGAACTCCCGCTGCCGCGAAAACCACATGACGATGATCGAGGCGAGGATCCCGAGTATCAGTTCGGCGGCGATATACGTCACGAAGAACCCCGGGCCGCGCCCCCGCTCGCTCTTGAACACCAACCGGTCGACCGCGTGGCCGATGACTCGCGCGAGAAAGATGACGAAGGTGTTGACCACCCCCTGAATCAGCGCCAGTGTCACCATGTCACCGTTGGCGATGTGGGACACCTCGTGGCCCAGGACTGCTTCGGCTTCGGTGCGGGTCAGGTTGGCGAGCAGCCCGGTGGATACGGCCACCAGTGCGTTATTCTTGTTCATGCCGGTGGCAAACGCGTTGACCTGCGGCGAATCGTAGACGGCCACCTCCGGCATCCCGATTCCGGCGGCCAGCGCCTGGCGCTTCACCGTTTCCACAAGCCAGCGTTCCGTCGGCGTGCGTGGCTCGGCGATGACTTGGGCGCCGACCGATCGTTTGGCCATCCATTTAGATATGGCCAATGAGATGAAGGCGCCGCCGAAGCCGATGACGGCGGCGAAGACCAGCAGGGCGTTGAGGTTGAGCCCCTGCTCATTGAGGTAAGGCTCGACGCCCAGCAGGCGCATGCTGATCGAAAGCACCAGCACGATGGCGAGGTTGGTGGCGACAAAGAGCACGATGCGTTTCATGGCGGTTCTTTTTCTGGCTGGTGGTTAGCGGGCGGCCCGCCGCTCGGTGTGATCCAAAAACGGGGCGGTGGGCGGAAATCCAGGCCCCCGGATGTCGATTCGTATGCTTGTCTCTGCTTGCCGGTCAATGCACTGTAGCCCGAAGTGTAGAGACGCTATGATTTCGTGTAAAGTCGATTTATACAGAACAATTAGTCGAATAAACCGAAGGATTGGCGCGATGATTTTCAAGCACCTTTAGTACTTCTGGCGGGTCGCCAAGACGGGCGGCGCCGCATGCGCGAGCGAGCAGCTGCACGGTATAGATGGCGGCGCAGCCGCAAGCGGACTCCTTGGCGTAGCGTGGGCGCGGCGCGCTGTCGGCGCCGAGGAATAACTAGGCGTCACCGCCGGTGACGGCGGCGACGAGCGCGCGGCGGTGCGCCTCGCAGTTCAGGAG